>JAFXZW010000100.1 GCA_017541035.1 Eubacterium sp.
AAATAAGAGTTTTCCAGTAAATTTAAAGATATTTTACCACAAAACAGCCTCGAACGATAGAAATAGATTTAAAAAAACAGCAAGTTTTAAGGGGGATGTAGAGTTTACCCTTTCATACCGACTTTACTTTTACAATTCACGGACGACCTATTTCGCAGATGATTTTCGTATTCCATAATCAGTAACCTATTACCGGACATCGTCATTCGGTGGGTTGCCGTGGGTTGTAAATCCGGCATTTCCCGTGCTATACTTGTTGAAAATCCGATTCGGTACAACAGAGGCAGAACTGTTGTATATCCGACCTGTTACAGTAGAGAAAGAAATGCTGTATATCTGATCTGTCAGTGGTAGAACCGTTGTTTATCCGACCTGTTACAGTAGAGGAAGAGATGCTGTATATCCGATCTGTCAGGGGTGGAACCGTTGTTTATCCAACCCGGAAATGAGGAAAAAATGGGTAAGAAAATAAAGATCATTGTGGATATTGTGATGACGATCTCGTTGTTTCTTTTGATGGGAATGCGTCTCACGGGGCAGTTGTGGCACGAGATCACCGGTACAGTGATGTTTGGTCTTTTTATCGTGCATCATATTCTGAACCGGAAATGGATCAAGGCAATTCCGAAGGGAAAATATACTGCCTACCGGGTGATGCAGACATTGATCAATGTATCTATGGCGGTAGGAGTTATCCTGCTCATGCTGAGCGGTATGGCCATGTCCGGTTATTTATTCGAATGGCTCTCTCTCCCGATTGGTGCGGCAACAGCCAGATCGATCCATTTGATCACCAGTCACGCCGTTTATCTGGTGATGAGCATGCATATCGGTATGCATTTTGCTGTGATGATCGGAGGCATGGGGCGGAAGATCAAAGAAATCAAAAAGCCCTGGGGCAGTATCCTTGTGGGATTCTTTCGGGTAATGGCTGCCGGCATTGCGGTGTATGGCCTTTTCGCCCTGCTGAACCGCAAATTTATCTCCTACATAACGGGTAAGATAGCTTTTGTCTATGTGGACTATGATGAGCCGGTTTTCCGCTTTTTCCTCGACTACGCGGCCATCATGGGGCTCTGCATTTTCATTGCCCATTATGTATCGAAATTTCTGCGGCCCGGTCTAAAAAACCGCATCAGGGGAATCGGGATTTCCTTCCGGGAGCATACAGCAAAGGCTGTTATTCTGACTGCGGTGATTCTGGCCGGAATCGTAGCGGCGTCGATCTACGGACCACAGTACATCAGGCGCCATTATGTCACGGTGGAAATGAACCGATCCTCAGTGATGGGGCCTGAGACCGTGGATATGGGTAGCCGGAATGGGATCGTTATATCCTTCACCCGGGTAGGTAATACGGATTTTGCTCCCGATGTGGATGCAGTATCCGGGGCTTCACTCATGGAGGAGAATGGGCATCTGATCGGAAATGCCGGTCTGTTGGGGGATATGGTGCAGCAGATCACCGGATTCGACCGTTATGAGATCCGGGTAGAGAAAAAATATTCCTCATCCTATGGCGATACGATCTCCGAAGCAAGACAGGAAATGAACAGTGGGTATGTTCCTACATTCACGGGAGAACTGCCGGATCTATCGAAATATGACACGGTGGTCCTGGTGTTCCCGCTCTGGTGGTGGACTTTGCCGGTACCGGTAAAGGAATATGTGAAGCAGGCAGACTTCTCCGGGAAAACCATTTACTGCCTTGTGACTCACGGGGGGAGCGGCTTCGGAAGTGCTGTCGAGGATCTTGCCGGGATCACCGCCGGAACCGTGAGCGATAAAAAACTTGCAGTCATGGATCAGGACGTTACGGACGCGTGGACGAAGGTACTGGAGTGGATACGGGGATGGTAGTTCCAGGTGCTTTGCAAAAGAATATGGAGGTTGAGAAGGATTCGCCGTGAAATGTAATATACTCTATGGGAAACCAATCCGTGTAACGGGAGATAGAAGCATGCGTTGACAAGGCAGAACGAGTGTTTTTCTGAGTTTAATTAGTTTCCGAAATCCATCGAATCAAATAATTATTACCAGATATGTAATACTCGGAAGGGGATCGGCCTTGAGAGGCTGATCCCCTTCTGTGCATTTTCCGATTGCGGATTATTATGCGGTGTGATAGAGTTAAGGTAGTGTTCGTAAGTCACAGATACAATTTTATATTAAGCTGTTATGCGTGACGAAGCGATCCTTTTTTCGTTGCCGGATGATCATTTGATCGATCCGGTAATAAAAAAAAGGATTTTTTATGCAACAAAATGTTACGTATGAAACGCTTTCCTGCCGGGACAGGTCACCGCCATGTCATTTGTGAAACAGAATGTTGCGGAAATGGCCCAATTTGGTTGACATAATCACGACAGGGGGTATGAAATGGAACTTACGATCAGAAATCATATGATCTTCAGCCTGGTAATGCGCAGGGAAAATCTTGCGAGAAAGTGCCTGGAAAGGATTCTGGGAAAGAAGATCCGGAAACACATCGAAACGGAGAAAACGGAAGAAATAGCAGCGGGTACACATGGCATTCGACTGGATGTCTATTGTGAAAATGAGGAGGCTGTGTATAACATCGAGATGCAGGCCTACCAGATGGAGGATCTTCCCAAAAGAAGCCGTTACTATCAGGATGTCATGGACATGACTTTGCTCGAAAAGGGTAAATCTTATGACGTCTTGAAAAAGAACATTGTGATCTTCATCTGCACCTATGATCCCTTTGGACAGGGGAGGCACATTTATACTTTTGAAAACTGCTGTTTAGAGGACCCGGAGATCTGGCTGAAGGATGAATCTACGAAGATATTCCTGAATACCAAGGGAATGAAGAACGACATTCCGAAACCGCTGAAGCTGTTCCTGGATTACATCGAAACTGGGAAAACCACAGATGAGTATACAGCGGAACTGGACAAGGCAGTTGGAGAGGTCCGGAATGACGAGAAGTGGAGGGAACCGATCATGACATTGGAAATGCTCATAAATGACAGACTCCATGCAGCGGTAAAAGAAGCCAGGAGCGAAGGCCTGGCGGAAGGAAGAACGGAAGGAAGAGCGGAAGGCCTAGTAGAAGGAAAGGCGGAAGGCCTAACGGAAGGACGGTTCGATGAAAAAAAGAAAACAGTAATCCGCATGCTTAATGCCGGAATAACGGAGGACATGATTCAGGTCGCTACAGGGCTGACATCAGAGGAAGTAGACTTGATCCGGAAGGAGTATCAAGAAAAAGAAACATTATCGAAGATGTAATGTGGAAAAGAGGGTCAACCTTGAATTTGGTGATCCTCTTTTTTTGGTGAATTTTCACAAAAATTTTTATGAATAAAGTATGAACAAAGAAGGGGGCTTTCTTGCACATGTAGATATTATGTGGTAAAATCGACATAACTCTAATTAGGATGATAGCATGGGGGAAGTGGACTCTTTTAATGGAATTAAGCAGAAAACATGAATAGAAAATAAGTTTAGAAATCCTAAAGCGTGGATACAAACAGGTGTAAAAATGAGAGGCTGCTTATGGAAATAATGATTAATCGGAATTCGAGATGTACGAAAATGAATAAAGGGATGGGAAGAAAAGGCTTCACAATGGTGGAGCTTATTGTCGTGTTGGTGATTTTGGCGATTCTGGCAGCAGTAGTAGTACCATTGATGTTTGGTTTCACAGATAGTGCGAAGGAGAAGAAATATACGGAAGAGGCCAAAAGGGCCTTAACGGCAGCTGAATCAATGCTTTCCACTGCGTATACGGAAAATTTGATGTATGTTCCAGCCAGGCTGCGGGAGCAGGCGGAGTTGGATGCGAATCTTCCAGACACAGGCCTGACTGTTTATACTAAGGAATCATTCCGTGTTGCCGACGGAACGTCCAAGACACTTGCATGTTACACGATAGTTGAGGCTGTATACAAAACCGACGATGGTCATTATCTGTACTATGATGGTTCGGAGTGGACAGTTAAGGATAGTCAGCCGGCAAGTGCTGATATAAAGAATTCCGATAATGACATTATTGTTTGGCCTCGTGGACAGTATCTCACTGACTCGGCAGGAAATGCCAGTGATACAACAGCTCAAGGGGGCAATGATCCCAGCGAGCCAATCACTGAAGATGATGATACTAAGACGCATGATTATAGTGCAGACAATCCCGATGAACCGGAACCTGACATGCCAGATGATAGCTTCAAATCAGCATATATTAAGCTTGTAAGTGATGATCACTCAGTTTCTTTTGGTGGATCGCCCACATTTGAGACAATTTATACCGAAGATAATGGATTTGCGGAGAATCCAACCTATACTTTGAATACAATGCTGTATGATGACTCTAAAATGACATGGCAGAAAGGGGAGGATATTCCCTGTACCAGTCAAAGTGATTTCGCCGACCGTGTGAAGGAGTTGGTTGAGCAGTTGGCTCCTCCGGAAGGTGACGATCGTCCGACAACAACTTTTACTTTCCATGTTTCAGCGGATGAAAAGACGATTTCTATTCCGATTACTTTTGAAGCATATAATAAAAAAACACTTTCTGTTTCTGTAATAGGTGGTGATGATAACACTAACACAGCAACTGTTAAATACGGAATGGTTTCGGGGCTTGATATAAGTCAGCTGCCGGTTGTTTCCGTGTCCGGAAATGATAATACGAAGTTTAGCGGGACATGGTATGGCAAAGCAAATGGTGTTGATATCAGTGGTGCTGAAGCGAAAGACGCCAATTTTGCGACAGAGGTGAAGAATGTCGTAGATTCCTGGATGAATGCTAAAGTGCAGGAAGCTGAGAATTCAACAGGGACACTGGATGTGGTTGCAATCGAAGCACAGGGTGTTTCCTTTGTTGCGCCGGCCGATGTTTATAAGACATTGTATGTCAAGGAAACAGATGGCGCTGGTAATACCGGGTTAATTAAGTTTGGTTCCGGTGCGGGTACAACCACGCAGTTGGTAAAGAAATATGCTAAAAATGAAAAGACGAAAGAACTATTTACAGTAAACGGTTCGGGAGAAAAATCGGCAAGTGCCGTAGACGAAAATACATATTCTATCTTTACAGAGAATCCAATCTATGTTGGAAATGTGCCCTTTGCGTCCGCCAAAAAGAAGTTGAAGTTTTGGCATGTTTTTGAAAGCAATAATACAGGCGGAGAGCTAGTGGAGGACCTGAGCAGGAGGAATAGACAGAAGGATTGTAGTAGTATTCTATTAGGTAAACTCTATGATCCGACGTATGAGAAATATGGAGAAGTTGCGGAAATTGAGTTGACAGACTTGAGCACCCGACTTATTTATTCCGATAATTCCCCTACTCCACTGAAGAGCACTTTTGAGACTCTCGTTGGTGGTGCCGGAAACATTAATGCAATCGAATTTTGTTTGAATCCTGATGAACCGACACGTTACGCATCGCGGGATAAGGAAGTATGCATTTCTACGACAACGATTAAAGCCGGAAGCACATCTGGGATGTTAAAATTGAATGATGACGGAAAGTATGATGTGGCTACATATGATACTAATTACCCGGCGTATACAGTAGCATATCGTGTGAAGGATTCAAACGGAAAGTACACGATCTATGTCCTTGTAGAGGATGGGTCCGAGATGAAGGCACAGGGTAGTTATGCTCATCTTCATGATGGATTCAATTCCATGAGTGAGAATACATTTGTGTCGCATTTGGATACGGCTGCAGTGAATGATATGCAGTACATGTTTAATAAATGCGGTGCTCTTACAGGCTTGAATTTGGACAACTTTGAGTATACTGAAGTTCAGTCAACTGCATATATGTTTGCTGAATGCGAACAGTTGACGAGCATCACTATGTCCGGACCGGCACCCAAGTTGACCACCATGGAGCGTATGTTCTCACAGTGTAAAGAAATACAAACGATCAACATGGGAACTTTCGATACAAGTGGTGCCAATGGGTCGGCTTCCATGCTTACATCTACAAAGAGGTTCCTGGATGGCGCTATCAAGTTGGAAAACTTGGATATTCGTAAACTTGATACCCGTTCTGTTACAAATATGGAGAGTATGTTCCGGAGTTGCGATGTTTTAGAGTCGATCACGTGGGATGACGGGATTTATCCGCTTCACATTGATAGTGCGACGGATATTAATAGCCTTTTCTATAAATGCCATGCTATCAAGGGGGTAAGACTTGTTGGAAGTAACGTGGACAGTAAGGCGGCTACGGCGATTGAGACGCCCGCGACCAATCCTAAGATAGACAACGGGACGGGTATCTTTAAGCAGTGTTATGCATTACAAACAGTAAGGTTTGAGGATATCAAATTCACTGCACTGACGGGATTCGGGAATTTCTTTAGTGAGGTTAAGTCTGGCATAACGACTGTTGTATTTGACAACGTTGTAGCTCCGGCAGTGACGTCTTTTTATAGTTTGTTTGGGAATGATAAAGTGGATAGTGCTTGTACAAACCTGACGACTGTTACTTTCGATGGTTGTGGCTTTGCAGGCGTTACAACCATGGAAAAAATGTTCCGTAACTGTACGAGTCTTCAGGTCAGTGGAATTGATTTTACAGATACGAATTTTGGCAGTTTGAATAATACCAAATATATGTTTGCCGGCTGCACCGGCTTTGTAGGGGCAATCGATCTTGATTCTACTCAGTTGGATTTAAGCAATGTGACAAATATGCAGTACATGTTTGAGGGTTGCACGGAGCTAACATCAGTGACTGTTTTTCCGTCTTGTAGCAGTGGTGTTAATTGCGATTACATGTTCCATAATTGTGATGCGCTGGTAGTTGTGGATTCCTTTAATATTCAATATGCTTCAAGCATCAAGGGATTATTCCAGAGCTGTGATCAATTAACAAGTGTCACACTTACAGGAAGTAATTCAGACAGCGGTGATGCATCGGCTATTGATACATCGTTGACTCAGGTGGCGGATGCCTTTAAGGAAGACAGCTCTTTGGATACCATCAATATCGAGAATCTTCGATTTTCCGAGTTAACGAGTATGGGTGCGTTCTTTACAGATGTTAAGTCATCTCTGACAACGGTTTCTATTACAAATGTTGCGGCACCCCAAATGACGTCGTTTAGTAGATTGTTCCAGGGCTGTTCGTTATTAAGCAGCCTAACGTTTGATTGGAGGGGCTTGTCTACAATATCGGATATGAGCTACATGTTCTCCGGATGCGGTGTTCTGGACTTTGAACAGGTGGTGGACATTGTTCCCTCAAATCCTTCCGGTGTAAATTGCAAATATATGTTTGAAAACTGTGATTCATTTACAGATGTGCAGTCTTTTAACATCCGATATGCAAGTGATATTTCATATCTGTTTAATAAGTGCGATGGGCTTGTGAGCGTATCTTTGGTTGGTGACGGAATGGATCAAGGAGCTCTGCTTGAGACAAACCAGGATAAAGCAGCAGGTATATTTAATTCTTGTAATACTTTTTCGTCGTTGACTATTTCTGATCTGTATTTCGAAAAATATCAAAATGGTGGTGAAATACCGGGGAATGTTGGAGACAAAGATAAAGCTTTTTCGTTGCAAAGGATTTTGAGATGGGCACCGGCGGAGAATATCGTATTGCGGAATATTGCTTTCCCTGTTACCTTTGGTTCTTCTTACCAGATGTTTTATCAAAATAAGGTCGTTAAGTCGATAGTCCTCGAGAACCTAAAACTGCCCGGATTGGGACGTATGAAACAGATGTTCTCTGAGTGTTCAAATGTTGAAACGATTACCTTCAAGAAGTTTGATGCGCCGAATGCGTGGAATTACGGAATCATGTTTAGGGATTGTCAAAAGCTTAAAAAGGTCGATTTTGGAAACGTTAATGAAGAGGGAGAAATACATACCTTTAACACAAATCACAACTCTGATTTTGAGGATATGTTCAAGAATTGCTATTCCTTACAGACTATTAAGGGGCTTGAGAAATTCAACACCTCGAGTGGAGTTGCGTTCACAAATATGTTTTATGATTGCAGATCTTTGGAAGTGTTGGATCTGTCTGGTTTTGTTATTGATCCGAGCAAACTCACAACTGTTTCAAAGCTTGAGAATATGTTTGGTACGACTGCGGAGAGCCAATTGACTACGATTTATGCTTCTGAAGATTTTGTCCTTACATCTAAGCTTGAAGAAAAAAACATGTTTGGAGCAGGGTTGATCCATCTGTGTGGAGCGAACGGAACCGCCATAAATAATGCTAGTTCTCCCAATAAGAAGTATACAGGCTATTATGCGTGGATCGACGGCAGAACTACGGATGGTCGTGCTGATTCACAAGGTTACTTCACAAACAGCTCGCTAAGTAAGGCAAAATTGCGTGTAACAAATGGTAATTGGGTGAGTGCAGGTCTCCCCTCTGGAATGAGTGGTACTATTACCGCATTTGGAAGAAATGATACATATAAAACCGAGCAAGAGCTTTTGGCATATTTTGATGCTAACCCAGAGGTGACACACTTCGAGTGCCATGATTCGAACTACAATAACATAAATGTATACTTTTGGATTGACAGTGATAATAAACTGAATTGGTGGTCCGTGGCAAGGACGGTTTATATCAATGATAATACAATCAACATGTTCCAGAACTGGACAAACCTGGTTTCCGCTGACCTTAAATATTTTGACACAACCTGTATGTCAAGTATGAGTCAAATGTTCAGTGGGTGTACATCGCTTCAACGAGCAAATATTAGTTCCTTCAATTATGACAATATATCATCGATATCAAAGATGTTCTATAATTGTGGAGCCCTTTCATCAGACGACGTACAGGGTGTTCGCACTGCAAGATTGGCGGGTGTAAATTGCAGCGAAGCATTTAGTGGATGCGAGGCATTTACAACGATCAAAGCCTTTGATATCACATATGCAAATGATATCAGTGGATTGTTCAAGAATTGCAGTAATCTGACAAACGTAACACTGACGGGCTCGGGATATAAAGAGTCATCGGAAAAATGCGAATTGGCGAATGATGTGAATAAGAATAAAGAGGTTTTTAAGGATGCAGGGACTGAAGGCTTTTCGCTTACAATCAAGAATATATATTTCAAGAATTACAAATCAAATAAAGGTCAGGTTGCAACCGATAAGGCTTTATACAACCATGGCTTATACACATTGATTCATTCCGCAGAAAATGCTACAAATATCGAGTTAAATGGCGTTACGATGCCGAATGTATATACCATGGAGTTTATGTTTGGAACATACACCAATAAAGAAGAGATAAAGGATGTTGGAAGTGTAAGAGATTTCCCGAAACTTGAAAACGTAAAATTGATCAATATCAATGCCCCGATACAACGAATGAAGTCGATGTTCAAGTTGGCTGAGAATCTGAAAACAGTTGTGTTCAAGAATTTCGATACTTCATGGGGGTGGAATTTCAGCGTTATGTTCCAGGGGTGTTATAGTCTTACCAGCGTTGAGTTCGGAAAAGGATTCACAACTTTTGGAAGTAATGTACAGAATCCTGAGAGTTGGGATTTCCATACTGATTTCAACAGGATGTTCGACAGTTGTTGCAGTCTTACTTCCATTAAGGGAATAGAACGGTTTAACACATCAAATGCAAAAACCATGACATTTATGTTTAATAATTGCTATTCTCTTAAAGAACTTGATCTGTCAAGCTTTGATACGACAGGCATGACGCATAAGTTCAAAATTACATACAATGGAAGCAAGTGGGAAACACCTTTCTATCATATGTTCTGGACAGAAAGCGTCCCGGAGCAATACAGTAAGGAAAGCAGCGAATTGAAAACTATTTATGCTTCCGAGGACTTTACAGTACCCAGCAATTATATTGACGATAAGAATAAGAGCGTTGTGATTAATCCGAACACAATTCCAATGTTTGGTGAAAAACTGACGAATCTGACTGGTGGCAGCGCCAATGCCACAACAATGAATTCGGTAGATTCATCGAAGAAAAATACAGCATACTATGCGTGGATTGATGGCAGGAGTACGGACACCAGAAGTGATACGCAAGGCTACTTTACAATGAAAACAAAATAAGAATAGTAAAAAGGAATGATGATATGGGTTTTTCAATATTTAAACTTCATATCCGTAAGGTGCATGCATCATCCGACAGGGGTTTTACCCTTGTTGAGTTGATTGTTGTGCTTGCATTGATGGCGATTTTGCTCAGTATCACGGCTTTCGGTTCGATTAGCTGGCTTGATTGGAGTCGTTTCCAGCAGGAGGATAGTTATGCAGAATCTATCTTTTATGCTACACAGAATCAGATTACTGAGATGGATGCAAGTGGCGCATTGGATCAGAAAATGGATATGCTGCGTAATAGCGCCGGAAGTTTCGACTCTATTTATGTCCTTGCTCATGGGAAGGATTCAGCTGCTGGTTTTTCCGGATACTATGATACAAATGGAAATCTGTATGAGTGGAATAAATTGTGGAAGGACAAAAACCTGGATAAAGAGGAACGTACACTTCTGCATCTGACAGCAGACGCGACTGATTATGATGATTATCTTGATGATCCCTCAAATGTAGATCCGGGGACCCGGGTTTTGTTTGATTTGATAGGTGCAATTATTTCAGACAAAAAAGTGTTAAATGGGTCGATTGCTATAGAATTTTCGCCGGAAGCGGCACAGGTTTTTGCGGTTTGTTATTCGGATCAGGCAGATGGCTTTGAGTATCGTGATACCACAGCTGCGGGAAGAGTTGATATTCGGAATCGTAAATTGCAGATCAGAAAAGACGAAATGGTCGGATACTATGCGGTCGACTCTTTGACGATGAAGCTGAAGGGGAAGAGCAGAAATTCAGCAGGATATACGCTTGAACTTGAGAACGAAGATTATTTCTCAATGATTCTTCATCCGAGAGATGAGGTAAAGCTTGAGGAGGCGAAACTGACATTTACCATAAATGGTGCATCTACATATGCCGGAAATTATGATAAGCAGTTTACATTTGTGATTGATGGATCGGATGAAGATACAAGTGATGACATTACAGCTAAGAATCTGACGGATGCGCTCGATAATCCGCTGAATGTCAAGTGTGATTTTTCCAAGGGACTATATGCGGATACGGATGATCGCGTATTCCGAATTCCTGTGTGGAAAGATGACGCGACAGGATATGTTCATATCATTCTTGATGCGGCAGACATTCAGGCACAGTCTCTTTTATATGCACAATCACTTGGGGGGATTGCAGGTATCAGCGATGCCGAGAAGACACAGGCACAGGAGAATTTCCGCAGAACATTTAGCTTCTATCGGTTTGGTTTGCCGAATGTTCGGTTCCTTCGGGCAGACGTTTTGGTAGCGTCTTCTTCAGGCAATGGCGGGGGCTCCGCCGGACGCAGAGTAGGAGGCGAGGTTATCCCTTATGGTACGAATGGGATTTTAGGAGAGGCGGTCACTTTTGCTAATTGGGATTCCAAGGATACGGATCAGACATATGGTATACTGAATGGGCGCCATTTCTATAATATTCGCTTTGAATCTGATTATAGTGATGAGTTTAAAATGTTCGAAATATATAGCGATGGAGATGCAAAATCCAGAGAATTCGTTTTAAAGAGCAATATTGATTGGGCTTCCTATGCATATTTGACGAATTCCTTCCCTACCTCTTTAGGAGGTGTCACGTCAGGAACTTATGGGATCGGATTGAATCCTTTGGAGCTTCCTCGTGAATTGTATTACGAAGAATCTGATGGAACGAAAGTCAGCCCCGGTACGGATATGAAGAAATATCCGTTCCCGAGTTTTCGTATGCTTTCATATAGTGATAAGTTCACTCAGGAGAAGGACCCGTCCGCGGATGACGATTATTTTTCCATTTCAGGATTAAACATTTCGCTGGCTGCGAATTGCATTTATGGCATCTATGGAGAGGATGTCCAGGACTGTTTCAGGGATTCCTCTACAATGTCAAAAGCTTTTCGTATGGATAATTCATCTTCGTATGATACGCTGATCCAATATGGTAAAGCAGGTATGCTTGCGCTAGGACTTTTTGCTGAGAATGGAGGAGAACTCAGCAATCTGGAGATTGACAGAATTCAGGTTAGAGGAGTGGAAGGTTTTCCGGTGAGTACACCTGATAAGTATCTTGTTGCATCACGAGTTGGTGGATTTGTCGGTGAAAACCTTGGCACGTTAACAAAACTCTATATCGATGAGAGGAGAGCGAAGGGCACGAAGGCCGAGTCCTGGATACGGGGACGTTCAGATGTGGGCGGAATCGTTGGCCATCAGTATTGGATCGTAAAGAAGAAGGGGGAAGTAGCGTCTACAATCACCAATGATAATCCGTATCCTGATACTACAATCACAATATCAGGTTGTGTCAACAACGCAAAGGTTACCGGTATCGGTTATGTTGGTGGTATCATAGGACGAATATATCCGAAAGGCGCAGATAGTTTCGATGTTCAGTGCCGGATTGGGGATACTGATAAGCGATACAATACATGGTACCTTACCATACTTCATGAAAAACTCTTTAGTATGAGTGTTGCAGAAAGGAATGTGATTGAGGGATGCAAAAACCACGGTGAGATATCCATGGATCCTTCGTATGCGGAAAAGGAGATTGACGGAAATTCCTTCCGTAGAGGATACTATTTCGGAGGTATAGCCGGAGCGGCGTTCCAATCACAGTATACTGCGGGTAATTCCTTGAACTATGATTTCAGTTCAAATGCAAATAAAAGAGCGGTGATTAAAAATTGCGACAGTGATACACTCTATACAAAAACAGATTTAATGAAGATCCTAAACCCCGGTAATGATGGCGAGAATATGAAGGAGGCGAAGAGATTTCTTCGCATGCAGTTTGTTGGTGGAATTGTTGGTGGCGCAGCGTATGCATATATTGAGGATTGTTCCACTACTCCGTCTGGTGAGAATAAAGGAAAGTATTCTTTCCTGTTTGGGGATCGGTATGTGGGTGGAGTGGCTGGTTATGCCGTAGAGACTACATTTACGGGATCAGATACATACAATAAAAATGAGTTTGTTAAGCTCGTCGAGCTTGGATTGACGGGGGAAAGATCAAAGTATAGAAGTGATTATTCTGTGATCAATGGCACCGGCGTGTATGGAAACTATGCGATTGGTGGAATCGCGGGGGCTTTTGGAATACCGGAAGGTGAACATGATGGGGATTTGATAGTGAAATCCGGGCTTGAGGCAGCATACTCCGGATCTTATTCAGATGGTCAGAAAACGGTTACCATGGGTATTGGATATCCGGCAGGTTGTGGAGCGTCGATATCAAGTCAGCACGCTATTACCGGCCTCCTCAATACGTCGGTTGTTCTGGGTGGAAGTTTCAATGCGAAAGTAAACAGTAATGAGAATTTGGTGGGCGCTGAAACAACCGATCGGTGTTACTATGGTATCGGCGGCGTGGCCGGCGTGCTTGCTACCACGATCCGAAATGCTGATTATGTTCAGTCAGAAGCAACAAAATCTTTTTATTACGGATTGATCTGTACAGGAATAACGAATGCTCCGACGGATGTTTCCAAACTGACCGCAGTTGATAAACTCTGCACTATTGTTGAAAATTCGCTTTTCGTTACGGACGGAACCGGCGGAATTGTGGGAGAGGCGCTTCGGAACGGGAATCTGAACTCCGCTCTGGGTAAGGCTCGTTACAGTTCCACGATCGATGCCGTAATCTTTGGCAGGAATCGTGTCGGGGGTGCGATTGGAGATAATTCTGCGTCAATAAGTAGTGGCGGACAGTCCGTTGTTGCAAATATGTATCCTTCCAAAGTGAACAGTGGAAGTTCAGGCCTTGTTGTCTTCGGATATGAGAATGTTGGTGGTTTGGTCGGCGCATTTTCTGATAACGGTGGAAACGGAGTAACCGCAAGCTTTAATTCCGATGATAATATATTTAAAAATGGTAATAATGACGTGATTATTACAACGCCCTTCCGTGTATTGGGATATCGTGCAGTAGGTGGCGCGATTGGCACATTTTACGCTGATGACGGGAAGGAAGCAAAGGTGACGGCGAAAATAAAGATAGAGGCAAGTGCTGTTATCACCGGCAGCATGTATGTCGGAGGAGCAATTGGAATTCAGGAGGGATATTCGAAGTCAAATGCGAGATATATCTTACGACTGCAGAATACAAGCGTTCGTGCTGATTGCTTTGCCGGCAGTATAGCAGGTGCTATACTTTCTGATCGTGGTTATTGGCCGTTAGATAAGTTGACGGATAATACAACTAACAGTAAGGTGAATAATGCAAAAGCAGAAGCGGACATATGTGCCGGATTCGTGACTGGGCTTTATGCGTATCAGGGAACTCCGGGCGAGAACGTGGATAGTAATAGTGTACTATGGAACACCACAGGTGAGAACGGAATTCAGAACTACAAGCGTTATGATGACGGATCTCATAATGGATTGTACAATATTACGAAAATCAACAATCTGAAGTGTACGGTACCTGATTCATTTGATGAGAATACGTATTTGGAATTCATTAAAGGAATCAAGGGAGTATACAATGATTTGCTTGTTCCGACCGCCGGTATTGTGATAGATATGCAGGGCTTTTGTGAAAAGGTACAGGAAAAGGGCGGAATTGTTTCAGCGAAGCTTTATGTTGGTGGACTGTGTGGATATATACCGGAGCGAATTGTCAGTGATAGTGACATAGAAGCAGGGAGGACGCTGACGATTTATTACTATCGAAATCGTTCCAGGTTAAGAACTTCCGGGGCGGTTCGTTCCTGTGAGATAGGTTCAAATGATGAGAATTACTATTCATATCTTGGCGCGGTTACCGGACGGATTCCTCCGGGAATGAAGTTAAGTAGTTGTAAAAACACTTCCGGATCACAACCTTCGGAAGAAGCCGTAGGGAATTATTATGCTAAATCCACAAATACCAGTTTTGTTGGTGGACTGACAGAGGTGAATGCCGGCTGGATCGAATATGCAGGCTATTTGAATGCAAGCACCAATAAGTTATACTTTGATGACAAAGCCATGAATTCTAAAGTTTATTATATTGAGAATATAAATGGTGGAGTAGGATATGTGGCCGGATTAAATGGAACAAGTATTACGGATGGCGTTTATACTGGAGTTATTTGTAATAGCGCAGATGTGTATTGGCTTAGGGGAAAGACAGTTGGTGGAATCGCGGCAGCAGCGGGTGGTTCTTCTACAATACGTGATTGCGTGAGCCATGGAGATATTACAGTAATTAAAAATAACAACGCAAGCGGAGATAAAGGCGCGGCAGGGATTCTGTATGAGGTATCAGACTTTGTTCCGGCAGGGAAAACAATTGTTCTGTCCGATAATTCCAGCAGTTGCAAGACAACAATAGATAAAAGTTGCGATGGCGCCAAGATAACCGGCATTGTTTATAATACCCGGGGAAAGGGTGATGTTATCCGTTGCCGGAATTATACTCCGGAGCTGTCTTATGCTATTACTTCGTCTGAAGTGGGAAAACGTGCAAATTCAATTATCTATTGTATAGATGCTAGTAACAGTGCTGAAAAATCGAGTGACAAATATACTGGTTTCGGAATGACCACCGGTAATCTTGACAGTATGTATGGTAATCTTTATATCGGAAAGAAGACCGGGCAGACACAGTACTTTGCAGTCAATAGTATGTATGTTAATAATTTCGCGGATTATGATGGGAAAGCGCTTACAGACGCGGATCTGAAAGTGCCGATAAGAACTTATGACGAACTGCCTTCAAGAACAAGGATAGAATCTCAGATACAGGGCAATGCCGGCTGGGAGGATAGTCTGAAGAACTCCGATGATACCGGATATCGCGGTGTTGAGATCAACGTGGTTGATGGTAGTGGGCATTCGAATGGCACTTACGCGGATGTGGATGCTATCACTATCCGTTGGAACAAAGGAAGTGTAGATGAGACATATCAAAATCAGATGATTCTTTATGATGCTGATGGAAAGAGAATGTCTATAGGACAGATTCTTACATCTGTATCGAGTGGATCGGATTTTGATCAGAAGGTAGACATCTCTGAGTATTGGAATAACAGGGCGACGAACGGAATTCGTTATGATTCGGGATTTAACATTGATCAGATTTCAAAAATAGTGATCATTGTATGTGGAGCGACGAACGGTTCGGGTACAATTGGTATCAAGGGACTGTCGTGGAATACAACAAGAGCGGGACAGGCGGTATCCGTGCCTATGATATTTGATCCCAGTAGAAATGTGAGCAGTTTAACTGATGCGCTGGAAGAGGTCGAAAAGGATCAGTTGTCGATGCTTTACTTTGAAGAAACAGCAGCAAATCAGCCGCATCTCTATTTAAATGGTGTATCAACAGGTATTAGCGCAATTGATGTTGATCGAAGGGCGGCGGCTGATCAACACGATCCGCCTAAGATTGAGCTTGTGAACACAGATGGTTCTCAGCAGTATTTCTCAGAGGACTATCTGAACAATTCGCAAACTTTCAGACAGAATAATTCCTTTGCTGATATCGCAAATATCGCTTCTGCGGCGGATAGAAGTAATATTCCGATCCCGAGGTTCAATTTTTACAGGTATTTGGATATGGAGCATCGCCTTCCTGCAATCTATTACCCTGATACTACGCCGTAGTGCTTTAGACTGAAAAGGAATGAATCGCATGAAGAATAACAAGCAACGATCAAAACTGCATAAAGTAGACGGGAATGACCGGGGTGTGGCTTTGATCGCTGCAGTGGTTATCATATCCATACTGATCGTTTTCACATTCTCCCTCATGTTGGCTGCCTATAACCTGTATTCATCACAGAATAAGAATGTGTCCAGTATGATGTGCACACAGGCGGCGAATACACTTAGCGCAGCATTGGATCAGGAGTTGACTTATGAGAATAAAAGTACCGGAAAGTATCCCGAAAAGGATAGCTATCTGTACAGATACATTCGGTATAATCTATGTCAGTCCGATACTTGGCCGTATTACAAAGCGGGAACTGCTGGACACGGTCAAAAGGAAGCGTATCGGATTTTTGAACTGGTGCATGCAAATGGGAAGAAGGTTCAGAGTGCCGGGGGAAAGATATCTGAATCCGAAACTCGGACGATTACGAGTATCGAAGGAAAACCCGGAAGGATTAAGATCTGTATGTATTGGGAACCGCCGAAGTCTGCTACAGAAAGCGAGCTTGTGAATAATGCATCAAACCTGCCCTTTAAAAAAGGAATCATACTGCACGTGATTGTTACCTGCGAATCGGCCAGCCAAACGTATTCGGTAGAAAAAAAGTATGTGCTTGACATATCCCATTATGGTATGGAAGGTGCGTCAAAAATGAACAGAATTGTTACAGCGGCTTCTGATCCTGCAATTAATCCATTGGGGATCGATCCGGATGTGGATACGGAAAAGTTTACTAAAGATGAGCAGTGGATTTGGAGTATAACGGAAGAGCAATGATCAAGGTGAGGGATATGACCAAAAGAAATCGTGGTATAATAGTGAATAACAGCGGAGAGACAATGGTCGAAATGATCGTATCCTTTACGATTTTGGCAATCGTCATGTTGGCACTCGGAGGGATGATTTACTATTCCTCCGTCCTTCGCATGCGTGCTACGGATACTTCCGATGTTTGTTCATCGTTCTATCAGGCGATATATAAAAAGACTCCGGATGCTGATCAGGTAGATGCATACTATTACGTTGGCAGCCACGCCGATGATAATACTACGATGTTTAAGTTTGTACTTAGTGACGATACAGACGATGATAACCTGAGGGACATTCGGACAAAATTCACGAATGCAATTAAGGTGCCAAATATCGATGCTACGGGATATAAGAGTAAGGATCCGTTGATAACCTCGGAGAATCTGGTTACGCCAAGAGCGGTACTATTTATGTACAACGGAAGTGTAAAATCTTCATCCATTACAGGTAATACCACCGGTAGTGGTTCAGGCGGCAATTCAGAAGGAAACTAAGAACGAAGGGATATTTGACATGAAGATCAGATGCATGTGGAAAAACCTATATCGTAAAAAGAACGATCGTGGCTCAACGATGATTGAGATGGTCGTTTGCTTTGCGTTGCTTGGGATTTTCATGGCCAGCGCAGCAGTTATGATATCTAATGTGACCTCAATTCATTATGAGATTAAAGGAGAGTTACTGTCAAGAGAGGTATCGGATATTCTGATGGAGAAGATGGTTTCGGAAATTGATGGTGCCGCCTATTACGGAATTGGTAACGATGGAAATCCTAAAATATTGAATGGTAATTCCGAAATAGAGTTGACGGATAAAACTGATACCCATGTGACGTTGAAGATGAGTGAATCTCAGTTGATGGTTCATTATCATGAAATCTTAATTGATGGATCAGACAAAGATCCGAAAAGTAGAAATGCATCGGATTGGAAATTTGACAAGAATCTTTATAAAGGTTTTTATCTGACCGGATTGTCTTTCTATATGGGTGGGGGTAAAAATCCTTCTGACCCAGATAAGTATGGGCTATCATCTATCAGTATGTCGGATTATCCGTCAAATGTGGTTTTGATTCTTATGAAATTAAAGCGTCAGGGAAACAATGAGGAGTATCATTACTATCGATTTGTAAAGATGTATAATGTTCCTGAGACAAATAATCCGGACCCTTCACCAGCACCTTAACAGCACTATCATACTTATGATTAATAAAAGCTACCAATAATTTGAAACAATTTGAGTACTCATTACCGACATGCTCCCGAAGAGGCAGAAAGGAACATTCGTAATGAGTAACGAGAAAGATCTCACTCAAATGCAACTTGAAGACCATAATGATGTTTTTGAAGACATCATTAATGTACTCCTCTTTAATGGTGAACGTGTCATACGTGCGGAAGAACTTGAGGATATTCTTCCCAAGAGTCAGTACAAGGCTGAGACAGGAGTCCTTCACGAAGAAGAAAGGGATATTGCAAAGGCATGGAGGAAGGGGCAGTTTCGCCTTGCGACTATTGGATTAGAGGATCAGAGTGCGCATTGCAAGTTTATGCCGCTTCGAATCATAGCGTATGATGGGGCAAATTATCGAGAACAGTTGTTGGATAAGCATATTCGCTACGCATATCCGGTTCTGTCTATCGTACTCAATTTTACCATGCACAGATGGAGATCGCATCGGACATTGCACGAGTGTCTCGATATTCCGGAGCCGTTTCTGCCATACATTAACGATTACAAGATTCATGTGTTTGATATCGCATTTCTTTCGGATGAAAAGATCGGAATGTTTCGTAGTGATTTCCGAATTGTAGCCCGGTATTTTGCTGACCGGCGAAGGAAGAGGCCCTTTCGGTTCCCGGATAAAGTGCCGGAACATGTGGATGAGGTGCTGAAGCTGTTATCTGTGTTGACAGGGGACAGAAGATTCAGTGAACAGTGGGTCATTTCGGAGGGTGAAGAAAAGGAGAATATCAATATGGCAGAAAAGTGGATTGATGAGATCGAAGAAAGAGGAGAAGCCAAAGGCAAGATTCTGGCTTACTATGATTGTGGAACGCCCATTGATACGATAGCTGAGAAGGTGGGCAAGACGGTTGATTATGTAACACAGGTACTTAATCTTTCTCCAACGGTTGCAGGGAGGTAATAATCTGTATCTGAAATGGAATCCCCTGCTAAGACTCGGGCAAGACAGTTCTCATAGTGACAAAAGGATTTTTCCATGAACCGTATCGATGATTATCCAACTCATGAACTGAATGGCATCCGATACCGGATTGGGCGGGTGCAGCCATACGGGGCGACGATGGTTGGTAATGGCGGAATCAATTTTTCCGTACATTCCAAGGATGCGACGTCCTGTTCGCTTGTGTTGTATCACAGGGGGGACAGGGAGCCATTTGTGACGATTCCCTATCCGGAGGAGTTTCGCATTGGAAATGTTTACTCCATGATCGTGTATGATCTGAATTATGAGGAACTGGAATACGGTTATAAAATGGATGGCCCGTGGGATCCCGCTCGCGGTCTTCGTTTTGATAAGGAGAAGGTGCTTCTGGATCCCTACGCGCATGTGGTAAACGGGCGCGAGATCTGGGGACAGGAGACTTATCCGGGAGATTCCTTTTCCATAAGAGGATGTGTGGCGCCCAATGATTACAGCTGGGAAGGAGATAAGCCTCTGGAGATCCCCATGCGGGATCTTGTTATCTATGAAGCTCATGTGCGAGGATTTACGAAGGATCCGTCTTCGGGGGTGAATTATAAGGGGACTTATTCCGGGCTGATTAAGAAAATCCCGTACCTTAAGGAACTGGGGATCAACTGCATTGAGCTGTTGCCGGTGTTTGAGTTTGATGAGCTTGAGAATACGCACACGTATGAAGGAAAAACGCTGTATAATTACTGGGGTTACTCCACGGTGAATTTTTATTCGCCGAAGGAGGGGTATGCCAGAAGCGCGTTGAACGATCTTGCTTCCGAAGAGTTCAAGTATCTGATTAAGAAGATGCATCAGGCAGGGATCGAGGTGATCCTGGATGTGGTTTTCAATCATACAGCAGAGGGAAATGAACTGGGACCCACCATTTCCTTCCGGGGCATTGACAACAGGACCTATTATCTGCTGTCACCGGAGGGGGAGTATCTGAATTACAGTGGCTGCGGGAATACCATAAACTGCAATAATGCCGTGACGCGCGGTTTTATCCGAAACTGTCTCCGGTACTGGGTTGCGGAGTATCATATCGATGGATTCCGTTTCGATCTGGCGGCCATTCTTTCCCGGGATACGGAAGGGAATCCGATGGTGAATCCGCCGCTTTTGGAGTCATTGGCGCAGGATGTGATCCTTGGGAAATGTAAGCTGATCGCGGAGGCATGGGATGCTGCGGGCCTCTATCAGGTGGGAAGATTTCCGGCCTGGCATCGCTGGGCGGAGTGGAACGGGCGTTATCGCGACTGTCTGAGAGGCTTTTTGAAGAGCGGTGCGGAGTGCGGACCGGAGTTGATCCAGAGGATTCAGGGGTCACCGGATCTTTACAGCACGCGTGGGTCGGATGCATCGGTGAATTTTATCACCTGTCATGACGGCTTTACGCTGTGTGATCTTGTGTCCTATAACGAGAAGCATAACGAGGCAAATGGGGAAGGGAATCAGGACGGTTCCAATGATAACATCAGCTGGAACTGCGGCGTAGAAGGGGAGACGGATGATCCGGAGATCATCAGCCTGCGAAAACGTCAGATCAAGAACGCAGCGGCTCTTCTGCTGCTCAGCCGCGGGGTGCCCATGCTGCTGGCAGGAGACGAGTTCATGAATACGCAGTATGGCAATAATAATGCGTATTGTCAGGATAATGAGATTTCCTGGCTGAACTGGGATAATCTTACCGAGCATGCTGATATTTTTGCTTTTTTCAAAAAGATGATCGCGTTTCGCCATGCCCATCCGGTGTTGCGGAGAAATGATTATCACATGGGACAGAATCTATCGGGCTATCCTGAGCTTTCGTTCCATGGAACGAGGCCCTGGGATATGGATACGGAAAGTCCATTTCTATGCTTCGGATTCCTGTATGCGGAACCGGCAGCGGAGTTCGGGACGGAGCAGGATACATTTATCTACTGCGCGGTGAATGCGTTCTGGGAAGAGAAGGAATTCGGCCTTCCGCTGATTCCGCAGGGAAAAGAGTGGGAGATCGTAGCCTATACAGGCGATCCGGAGGACAGGAGAGCCGGTGAGAGGGTTCCGGATAAGGTGGTACTGATGCCGCGGAGCCTGATGGTGCTTGTAGGAAGGTAATGCGGGTGTTACCGGGATTTAGGTTAGCACCGGGGGTGTGAAAGTAATAGATAATTCCCGGTTCTAAGTAACACCACGGGTGAATGGCATTTTTGGACGTTTTTTTAGGAAAAATGACACTTCTTGTATATCTGCACGATTTGTGGTAGAATTAACATAACTCTGTCGATATGATAATTTAGGACTGGATAAATGGCAGTTATTGATCCGGTCCTGCAGGGGGACTAAGAGCACGAGGGAAGGTATGGATAGGGAAAGAGAAGCGCAGACCAGGCAATGGATGCACAAGCTTTTCAAGATCATTGGGATCACCGTGGCGGCGCTGATCATCGGCGCGGCTGTCTTTTTCGTATTCAAACTTCAAGCTGATGCTAAAGCTGTCCTTCGGGAGGCCAAGAACACACGAATGGCGCTCCAATCTGCTGATATCGAGATGTACGCGAAGGGCAAATCTGTTTTTAATCCCTCAAATGAAAATGGAATAGAGAACGGCGTAACGGGACTGGTGAACCAGATCTACAAGCCGGAAGGAACCTACCGGATCACGGGTTATGACGCGAAGAGGCATGAGGTCACCGGCATGACCTATGAGAACGGTCATTTCTTAGTGACCTATCAGCTGAAGGGCGACGCTATTTACTGGGATGTGGATTATCGGATGAACGTGTATCATTACGATGATGATGACATAGTGGTGCGTTAGCTGAGGAATTTCCGGGCAAAGATTGGAAACGACTAAAAGGATGAAAATATTTGCCCATTTATTGGAGATAGTCCGCTTAAAGACTGGAAATGATTGGGAGAATGAAGGTTATGGCCCATTTATTGGTGATTTACCGGGCAAAGATTGGAAATGATTGAGAGAGTAATGTAAGATGGACTGGTTGGAATTTACAATCATCTTATCCCGTATTTTTATCGAGATAATCTTTTTTGCAATCGGTGCCAGCATTTTCTCGTTCCTGAATGTGATCATTTACCGACTTCCCCGACATATGCAGTTTTCACTGGGACACTCCATGTGTACGACCTGTGGGCATGAGCTTTCCATGAGGGATATGATCCCAATCCTTTCCTGGCTGAAGCTGAGAGGAAAATGCAGGTACTGTGGAGCGAAGGTTTCCGCCAGGTACACCATCGTGGAAACGCTGGGTGGGTGCTTTGCGGTATTGTGGACACTCGTTTTTGGGATAAAATGGCCTGCGCTGGCTGCATTTCTTGCATCCGGTGCTCTGACGGTGGTAATATATATTCTGTATGACAAGATGAAGCAAAGCCGCCTCTGAATGACATGAACATGTCATCCTGAGCGAAGCGAAGGATCTGACTGGGCCGATGAAGGTAAATCGCTCCATCCGGTGCTTCAGAACCGAATGCAGGAGCAAAATGACAGGCGTGAAAGGATAAAGCTATGGCAACAACCTTTCGTTACAAAGCACAAAATGAAGACGGACGGATCCTGTCCGGTTCGATCAAGGCACAGGATCAGGCTGAGCTGCAGGGGAAGCTGAAGAATGACGGCCTTCTTTTGGTGGATGCAAAGGAGCTGACCAAGGGAAAGACAGTCTACAAGAAGCTGAAGGAGGATCAGGTGTCGGAATTTTCCCGGAACCTGGGACGTCTTCTTTCGGCCGGCGTGACACTGGTAAAGGCTCTACAGATCATGTCGGAGGATGAGTCCATTAAGGAGACGGAGCGTAAGCTCTACACGGACATCCTTCGAAGTGTTCGTTCCGGTATGACGCTGTCCGATGCGATGGAGGATCAGGGCGGCTGTTTTCCAACGCTTTTTGTAAATATGATACGAAGCGCGGAGAGCGGCGGAAATATGGACGTGACGGCGCTGAACATGGCTGAATATTACAGCAAGGAGTATCGCCTGAAACAGAAGGTGAAGAGCTCCATGACTTACCCGAAGATCCTGGGAGCCCTGATCGTCGTGGTTCTGATCGTCATCATGGGCTTCGTTCTGCCGCAGTTTGAGGGTATGTTCTCACAGATGGATTCCCTTCCTCCGACAACGGAACTCCTGATGGGTTTGTCAGATTTTGTAGCGAAGAAATGGTACCTTCTGCTTTTCGGGATTATTGTCCTTTTCATGGTATGGAAAGTGGTTTCTTCCCTTCCGAAGGTGCGGCTCTTCCTGGATAAAATGGAGATCCACCTTCCGAAGATCGGAAAACTCCGGAGAGTTGTATATACGGCACGTTTTGCACGAACCCTTGCCAGTATGTACAGTGCGGGTATCCCCATTGTAACCTGTCTGCAGATCGCCCGATCCACCATCGGGAATAGCTATATTGAAAGCCAGTTTGATCAGATGATCGCGGATATCCGGGCCGGAAAGTCCCTTTCCGAGGGTCTGGCGGAGATCGACGGTTTCGTGAAGAAGCTTCCTTCCTCCGTTGCGGTTGGTGAGGAAACGGGTGCGTTGGACAATATGCTGAATTCCATAGCCGATCAGATGGAGTATGATTCCGAGATCGCTATCGGTAAGCTGGTGGCGATGATCGAACCCCTGATGATCGTCATAATGGCAGTAATGGTCGGGTTCATCATGGTTGCAGTAATTCAGCCGATCTACGGATCTTATCAGACGATCGCAGATCAGGGAGGTTGATGTATGAGCGTAAGTGTATATTTTTCCAACCAGATCATACAGGTTGCAGTAGGAAGGCGCGGCAGGAAGGGTTCTCTCTCCGCAGTGCATACCACATGGGCGCCGGAAGGCAGTATCATCAATGGTATCATCATGGATGCAGAGTCTCTTGGTGCGCATGTTAAGGGTTTCTGGGAGGAGAAGAAGCTTCCGAAAAAGGATGTCTATCTGGTCCTGAACAGTAACAAGATCGCAGGTAAGAACCTAGCGGTTCCGATACTGAATGAGAAGAAAACCATCGGTTTCATTCAGCGTGAATTTGCGGATATGCAGCGTGAGGACGCAGATAATACCATCGCTTATACGGCGATGGGACAGGATCGCAAGTCCAAGACACGCAAGCTATATGCGGAGATGGCTCCGAAGGATCAGTTAAAGGAATTTATTCAGCTCTTTGAATCCATCGGAATTCAGCTGAAGGGAATCATTTCCGGCGAGGGAAGCATTATCGGTTATGCGCGGCAGACGATCCTTCCCATGGCAAAGACCTTCGTTCTGCAGATCATTAACGGAAACCTTGTATCAAATGTCCTTTTCGCTGACGGCGAATTCCGATATTATAACTCGATCCGTTGTTTCAATGAGCCCGGTACGGAGGCTTATCTGGACGATCTGGCCCGTTCTCTGAACCAGATGGAGCAGTTTATGGGAGCGCAGAAGATCGTTGCCACCATTGAACAGGTACTGATCGCCGGCACGGAGGGAAATAACCTTCCCATGTACCGCAGAGCGGTTGCGGATCGTGGAATCAATGCGCCGGTGGAAATGATCAATACCGGTATCAGTTCGGATCCGGAGCTGGAGAAACAGGCGCAGCTTGCGCTTTTTGCGGTATCCGGTCTTTTTGATCAGGGCAAAGCCAGCAACTTCCTGACCAACTTCGATGCAAAAGAAGATGAGAAGCAGGTCATGGATCCCAAGACCCGGAGAAGGATCATTTCAGTCATTACAACATTTATCGTGATGGCGGTAGGCTTCGGCATCGCACTGACGCTAAGACTGATCCGGGATGCCCAGTACAACGAATTACATGAGTATAATACCAAGGCCAGTACAAAGCTTCAGGTTATGGCCTATGATGAAGCCGTTGCGAAGCGTGACAGCATGCTGGCCAAGTACAATGCCATCAATTTTGTGTCATCTTCGGTACAGTCCTATCCCCTCTGCAATAAGGAGATCGTCGAGGTGCTGGAGAATACGGCGAGGGGCTATGCGGCGATTGAAGTAAACAGCTTTAACGCCGAGTCCGGTAAGGTTGGGTTCACAGCAAGAGCTGCAAATGTAAATGACATTTACCTGTATATCGATCGTCTTCTGATGGAGAAGATCTTTGTGGATGTGGTTCACACTGGTTATACCTATGATACCCGTGCAGGCCTTTACAATATCCATGTAGAGTGTACGCTGGCGGAGTCGGTAGGACGTAATTTGGAAGCGACGGAGGTTACGGTAGAGCCGGAAAGCGTGGAAGAGGAAACTGAGTAGGAGAGAGATCCTTCGCGCTCCGCGCTCAGGATGACAGAAGGGCATGCTCAGGGCGGCGGATAGTATGTCATTCCGAGCAAAGCGAGGAATCTTTTGATACGAGAAATCCTGCGCACTCAATGTGACAGAAGGGCATGCTCAAGATGACAGAAGAACATGCTCAGGGCGACGGTAACCAAGTGGGAAAATGGAGGACGATCCATGAAGACAAATATGACTGAGAAGGATAAAAAGCTTCTGGTGACCATGCTGATCATCGTGATCGTTGTGGCCATCGGTTACTGGGGCATTATCCCGCAGATCAAGGCTTACAATGAACTGGAGACGAAGATCGAAAGGGAAGAAGAAACGCAGAAGCTGAACAAGCTGAAGATACAGAATACGGCCATCATTGAAATGTCGGCAGAAGAGTATGAGGAGAAGCTTGCCAAGGTAAAGGATCAGTTCTATCAGATCATGACCAGTGCCGAAGTGGATCAGATGATGACGGATCTGGCTACAAAGCGGGGACTGACGATTTACGAGCTGAATTTCAATATGCCTAAGGGCACTACGGGACGAAGAGCCTATGTGAATTCACAGCTTTATCAGCTGCAGAACGCGATGATCGAGGAATATAATAAAGCTGAGGAAGCTGAGGAAGCAAATGAAAAAAGCAGCAGCAAGAAGTCTTCAACAGAGGACGAAGACAGTACCGAGTCCTCGTCCAAGTCTTCTTCCAAGTCCTCCTCCAAGGCAACTCAGGAGGTAATGCAGGCAATCGCCGGCGTAGAAGAGGGTGGCTATCATCCGAATACCGAGGTCTACGCGGTTCCGATCACCTATACCGTTGGCGGTGAGGTCAGTGTTCTGGAGGATTTCCTGGAGGAAGTCGGCCAGATGGAGAAAATGGCACTTCTCACCAGTTACTCCTGGGGAGAGTACCGGACTTATGTGATCAGAGATGCGAATGGGAATATCATTTCCACAGACGGAAATACAACCGTAACAACCACCACCGTTAATGATCAGGGTGAAACGGTAACATCCACTGTACCGGATGGTAAGGTAAGAAAGTCTCTTACCGTCCATCTGGAGATCTATATGTGCGATACATCAGCAGTTAATGCGGATGAGGGAGATACAGAAGAAGCTGTAGAAGAGACCGAGTAGGTTGTAACAACAAACGGGGAAGGAAACTATGGAAGCAAGGTCAAATAAGAACATTCGTATCGGTGATGTGCTGAAGGAATTCGGGTATGTTACCGATGACGACATCGGTGCAGCGATTGAATACCAGAAGACCCATGAAGGAGTACGTCTGGGTGGTGCGCTGATCGCAATGAATATCATCACGGAACGGCAGATGCTGGAGGCTCTGGGACGGAGACTTCAGTATAATGTGGTGAACATTTCCGATCTTGTTGTTGATGTAAATGCGGTGGAGACCATTCCCCAGCCTTTGGCGGAGAAGTACGGCATGATGGCCTACAGGATCGAGGACGGCGTGCTCTATGTCCTGACAAATGATCCGCTGAACTTTTACGGCATTGAGGATATCCGGCAGGTAACCGGAACGGATCTGATGATCGAGCTGACGGAGAAGCAGCCGCTGGAGAATGCCATCCAGTATTACTATTCCGAGGTATCCGCGAAGAAGGCGGCGGACAAGGCGGCGAAGTCGTCTCTGGCTGAGGATGATATCATCGAGGTGAATGTTGAGGATGCGGACGACGACACCCCCATCATTAACCTGCTGAATTCACTGGTAGTACGTGCCTATAACTCGAACGTTTCCGATATTCATATCGAGCCCTTTGAGAAGCATACCTCCATTCGTATGCGTATGGACGGTGTCATTGTTGATTTCATGACGCTCCCCAAGAGCATTCATAACTCCCTGATCGCCCGCGTGAAGATCGTCGGCGATTTGGATATTGCAGAGCGGCGTATTCCCCAGGACGGACATTTTAAGACAAATGTTGAAGGTACACCGATCAACGTTCGTGTGTCTGTTATTCCTACGGTATTCGGAGAGAAAGCAGTTCTTCGTCTGCTGGCATCCGCGGCTACCATTGATCATAGCGGAACCTTTGGTATGAACGACCGCAATTACCAGCTGGTGAGCAATATGCTGAGATCTCCCAATGGTATTGTTTATGTGACGGGACCGACAGGTTCCGGTAAGTCCACCACGTTGTACATGATCCTCTCCGAGCTGTCCCAGAGGGCGGTGAACATTTCCACCATTGAGGATCCCGTGGAGAAGAACTTGCCGAAGCTGAATCAGATGCAGGTAAATGTAACGGCAGGTCTGACCTTCGAGATCGGACTGCGTGCTCTGCTGCGTCAGGATCCGGATATTATCATGCTGGGTGAGACCCGTGATGCGGAAACGGCTTCCATCGCCGTTCGTGCCGCGATTACCGGTCACTTCGTTCTTTCCACTTTGCATACCAACGATGCGGCATCTTCGGTTACCCGTCTGATCGATATGGGAATCGAGCCCTACATGCTCGCCAATTCGCTGGTTGGAATCATTGCTCAGCGTCTGGTACGTAAGGTGTGCCCCGATTGCGGACAGTGGGGGGAGCCGACTGAGGATGAGCTGCGGATCATCGGCCGTCCGATAGAGCGTATCATGCATAAGGTGGGATGTAAGAAATGTAACGGAACAGGTTACCGTGGGCGTATTTCCATCCATGAGATCCTGCCGGTGGATAAGCCCGTGAGGAAGCTCATTTCCGATAATGCTACTTCCGAAGAGATCAAGGAATATGCCCGGAAGGATCTGGGTATGCTGACACTGAAGGAAAGCTGTATGGAATTGATCCAGGAGGGGCTTACCACAGCGGAAGAGCTGGTGAAGGTAGCGTACTACGATTAAGTGATGACTCCGGCCATTCCGAACGGACGTTTCGGCTCGTTGGCTGAAGCTTATATTTGAACCCATCAGGCAAATGTGTGAGGCGAAGAATAAAGTGGTTCTTCGCCTCATGATATATACGTTAAGGGAGTCAGGCAGGGATTGTGCTTTGCATGAATGTCCATTTGGCATCCGACGCGATAATCGAGTAAGAGAGGAATCATTTCCCGCCTGTTCGATTACGAAAAATAGTATTCACATCACAGGATAAAGGAGAAAGGATATGAAGATTGGAATTATCATAGCGATCAAGAGGGAACTGGAGGCTTTTCTGGAGAGCGGATCCGGTATCCGGCGGGAGAATTTATTCGGGCATACGATATATCATACGGAGATGGAGGGACACGAGGTCAGTGCTGTTGTATCAGGGTATGGAGAGATCGATGCCGCTGCAGCTACCCAGCTACTGATCGTACAGTCCGGATGTGAGATCGTGCTGAATTTCGGCGTAACGGGAGCACTGATTCCAGGTTTGCAGGTGCAGGATCTTTTTCTGGTGCGTCGCGTGTGTCATTATGATTACGATGTGTCTCCGATTGATCCCGTGAAGGTTCACCAGTATGAGGAGTACCCGGATGAGTTCATTCCGCTGGATCAGGAACTTCTGGAAAAGGCAAAGAAGATACTACCCGGATTGCAGGAAGTGGGGGTGGCCAGCGGATGTCAGTTTATCGAAAAGAAAGAGGAAAAGGATGAACTGGCGGCTTTGGATTGTCAGATCTGTGATATGGAGATCGCGGCTATCGCCCGGATTTGTCTGAAGAACGGTGTGAAGTGTTTTTCCATCAAATGTATCAGTGATACCTACGAGGGTAACGGCGGTGATTTTAATCAGAATGTCACCCGCAGCGCAAAACGTGCCTTTGCTGTACTGAGAGAATTGATAAGGGCATTATGACCGGAGCTTTTTATCCTGAATTCCGAAGAGGTGAAGAATCTTGTGCTTTCAGCATGAAGAGATTCTTCGCCTTCGGCTCAGAATGACTCCTTCCAGGGTAACATTTTTCAGGGGAAAGCTTTCAAGGGAACATTTTTCAGGGGAAAGCTTTCAGGGAAACAGTTTTCAAGGGAAAGCTTTCAGGGAAACACTTCTCAGGCTACACGATCAGTTCCACCAGGTAGACTGCCAGGCAGGCTGCCAGGGCAACGGTTGTAAGGGAACATTTCCGGAGGGCCAGAATGATCGCTACCAGAAGGCCTGCCGAGGCGGACCAGACAGAGCCGGTTGCCGTGAAAATGGCCGGTATGGTCATGGCGGTCAGTACAGCGTAAGGGATATAGTACAGGAAGGAACGGATGAAACGGTTTCGGATCCTGTGGCGTATGGCAATAAAGGGCAGCACACGGATCAGATAGGTGGAGCCTGCCATGATCGCAAGATAGATGAAGAAAGAGGATGTCGTCATGAGCGCACCTCCCTTCCGGAGTTATGTGCATCTGTGAAAACAGATGCTTTTTTTTGTTTGATCGCTTCGGTACGCGAAGCAGCAGACGAATTTTCTTTGGGGGAGCCCTCGGAATGGGTGCATTTTGGGGCAACCGACGTATTTATTCCGGATTCCCGGGAGCCCTCGGAATGAGTGCATTTTGGGGCAACCGACGTATTTATTCCGGATTCCCGGGGGCTTTCCGGGTCTGCGGATTCGTAATCGGGATCCGGTTCCTCTTCCACCGGTCGGATGATGGCGGCGATGGCAGCTGCGGCGATGGCGGCAATGCTGATGGCAATGCCGGGAGAGACTGTCTTCAGGAGTGGGAGATAGGTGAAGCCCACGCTGATCAGAGCAGCGATTCCGGCAGCCAGAAGAATGTATTTATTATCCTTTGCCGGAGGCACGACGATGGCAACAAACATGCCGTAAATGGCGATGCCAAGGGCACTCATGATGGCCGCGGGAAGAACATTTCCAAGGGAGGCTCCCAGTCCGGTGCCGAGCGTCCATCCAATCCAGGGAAGGGTGGCAAGTCCGGCGAAGAAGGAACGGGAGACGATAGGTCGGGAGACTGCGACGGCAAAGATTTCATCAGTGATAAAAAAACCGAGAATCCATTTCCAGACGCCTCGGAAACGACGATCCAGCTTCTGAGAGAGGGAAATGGACATGAAGGAATACCGGACGTTAATGGTAAGCTGGGAAATCAGCATATCCAGATAAAGTCCGGGGGTTGTCATGATCCCGATACCGGCGAACTGACCGGCGGAGGTGACGGTTGTAAGAGAGATCAGAGTCGCCTGCCAGATGGTAAAGCCGTATTTTATGGCCATGATTCCGAATGTAAATGATACGGACAGGTATCCCAGTGCTATGGGGATACCTGCCCGAAGACCTTTTTTGTATTCCATGATGAATCCTCATGTCTATCTGTCATCGCCAGGACGGAGAGATCCTTCGTCACAGGCACTCCGTGAAATGACAGGAATGTGCCGCTTCGCGGGTGCGGAATATACGAAAGTTTTATGCCAGATGCGCTCCTCGGGATGACAGCATGATGCTGCAGATATTTAGTCTTCACCGGTTTCGCGGATCTTTCTCTCGTGTTCGTCCTGAATGTCCGGGAAGTGTGAGAGCATGGGCGGAATGTCCTTTCCCTTGATCCGTCGGTCTACGTAGTTCTGCGTCAGCTTAATGACCAGAGGTGTGAGGGAGAGAACGCCGATCAGGTTCGGAAGCATCATCATGCCATTAAAGGTATCGGAAATGTCCCATGCAATGCTGGAGGTCATCATTGCACCCAGCATGATCGCCGCAACAAAGACAATCTTGTAGATCCTTGTGACGATCTCCGATTTGCCGCCGGACAGGTATTCCACCGCCTTTGTACCGTAGTGAGACCAGCCCAGAATGGTGGTGAAGGCGAAGAGCAGGATGGCGATGGCGATAAAATATTTTCCAAACTCAAAATTACCGAACTTGAATACAGAGTTGAAAGATTCCGCTACAAGAGTTGCGTCACTTCCTGCTGAATGTACGCCTGTATTCAGATCGATCACACCGGAGGTGAGGATGGTCAGAGCGGTGAGTGTGCAAATGATAATGGTATCTGCAAATACCTCAAAGATTCCCCAGAGGCCCTGCTTGACCGGCTCGACCACATTTGAATTGGAGTGAACCATGACGGAGGAACCGAGACCGGCCTCGTTGGAGAAAACGCCGCGCTTGCACCCCATGGTGATGATCTTCTGGAGAGCAATGCCGGTTGCACCGCCCCAGGCAGCCTGTTCGGTAAAGGCCATGGAGAAGATGGAGCTAAAAGCCTTTCCGATGGAGGAAATGTTGACGAAGATTACGATAAGGGCTCCCCAAATATACATGATTACCATGAAGGGGATGATCTTCTCTGCTACATTTGCAATACGCTGCAGACCGCCGATCACGACGATGCCCACCAGAATCAGGATCACGATGCCGAGGATCAGGTGATACATGGTAACGGCAGAGTCACCTTTGCCATAAAGTACATTTTCGGACAGGGCAGGAATATCAAAGGCAGAGGTGAAATTCAGGACGATTTTGTTGACCTGTCCCATATTTCCGATACCGAAGGAGGCAAGAACGGCACAGATCGCGAAGATGATGGCCAGTACACGTCCTACCTTCTTCATGCCCTTCTTGCTGCCGAGGCCGTCCTGCAGGTAGTACATAGGGCCACCGGACCATTCACCGGATTTGTTCTTGCGGCGATAGTAGATGCCCAGGATATTCTCGGAGTAGTTGGTCATCATGCCCAGGAATGCGGCTACCCACATCCAGAAGACCGCACCGGGACCACCGGTTACGATGGCACCCGCGACGCCTGCGATATTTCCGACGCCTACAGTTGCCGCTAGAGCGGTGCAGAGTGCCTGAAACTGGGAGATAGAGCCCTTGTCACCTGTGTGGGAACGGACTTTCTTTTGAAAGAGATTGCCGATGGTCTTCTTGATCCAGTGCCCGAAATGGGATACCTGGAAGAATTTTGTGCTGATCGTCAGGATGAGACCTGCGGCGATCAGCAACCAGACGCCAACCTTTGTCCATACGAAATCGTTGACCATGTCGTTTACTTCAGCGACATTGTTGATAAATGAATCCATAGTTTCCTCCGTTAAAGAAGCAGTAAGTGACAGCTTGATTTGTTTACTGCAGCTTCATATCGCCTTCTTTTACCCAGCCGATCTTTTTCAGAATGGCATTGAAGATAAGGGACAGAATAGCGGGAAGGACAAGGGAAATGAGAACCAGTCCGATCCAATCCATTGCAGTGATGGAGCTTTTGATACCGGCATCAACATCTGATACCCAGCCGGTGTAAACACCGATCTGACCGACGAGGCCACAGGTGCCCATACCTGAAGATACCGGAGCACCGTTCATTTCCAGGTGGAAAAGACAGGTGGCCATGGGACCGGTAATGGCAGAAGCCAGTGTCGGAGCTATCCAGATCCGTGGATTCTTTACAATATTTCCCATCTGAAGCATGGAGGTTCCAATGCCCTGAGAGATCAGGCCGCCCCAGCCGTTTTCCTTGAAGGAGATTACGGCAAAGCCAATCATTTGCGCAGAGCAGCCTGCAACGGCCGCACCGCCCGCAAGACCGACGAGTCCGAAGGAGGCACAGATCGCAGCGGAGGAAATGGGCAGAGTTAGCGCCATTCCTACCAGTACGGATACAAGGACACCCATGAAGAAGGGCTGCAGTTCGGTGGCATTCATGATGATCTCACCGATCCACATGGCTCCCTTTCCGATGGCGGGAGCGATAAGCCAGGACAGGAAAATGCCGGAGCCGATGGTAACAAGAGGCGTGACAAGGATGTCCACCTTGGTTTCCTTAGAGATCGCCTTTCCAAGCTCGGAAGCTATGATAGCGATGAAAAGTACGGCAAGAGGCCCTCCGGCGCCGCCCAGAGCATTGGCTGAAAAACCTACGGTGATCATGGAGAAGAGCACCAGAGGAGGACATTTCAACGCATTTCCGATGGCGACTGCCATGGCCGGTCCGCTCATGGCGCTGGCGAGACCGCCGACGGTGTAATCCTTGCCGGCTACGGTTGCAACGGTATCTGTCAGAAAACCGATACCGAATTGTTTGCCGATGGTATCAATAATGGTGCCGATGAGAAGGGAACAGAAAAGACCCTGTGCCATTGCACCCAGAGCGTCAATCCCGTAGCGGGAAAGGGAGATCTGGATATCCTTCCGCTTGAGAAATGCCTTAAACCTGTTCATGAGATGACTCCTTTCTGAAATAAAAACAAATGCAATACTACCATAAATGAATGCTTTTCACAAGTGTTTCCTTATGATACAATAAGCTGTAAATCTGCAAAGTGGTGCATGGTACGAGGCAGCGTGCGGTGCAAAGCAGTGCGTGGTACAAGAAAGTGCCGCGGTAAAAAGCGAAAGAGAGGGAAATGAATATGGGTATGATGGATGCAGTGGAACTGAAGAACAGGATTCCTGTTATGGCACAACAGCATCCGAGGGTAGTGGCTTTTTTTAAGGAGAACTGGAGTGAGCTTCAGGAAGGCGCTATTCTGACGCTGAACGTAAAATCAAAGGAAGGAAAGGAAATGGTGACTAATATGCGCCTTTCCGCTAATGATGTTGAGGTTCTGCACCTGATCCGCAAGGCGTTGAGCTAAAGAAAAAGCAAGGAAAAAACGCGAAATATAACTGATTCGTACATATTTCACAAAATTGAAAGCTGTGTTTTTGACGAAGGCATATTTTATGTAAAGGGAAGACCCCCTTATCCACAGATTAAAGTGGATAAGGGGGTCTTTTGCTGTGGAAAAGAAGGGGAAATCCGGATAAGGAGAAAAAGGAAGAAGGGGAGAAAAAGAAATGCGTAAATAAGAGATTGGTATGAGGGAAAAAAGAGGGGCGAAAAATGGGAAAAGGACAGAAATGATTAACTTCAAAATCGCAAAAAGAAACGGAATATGGAGCAAGATTCTCTATATATTTAGAGATTTACAATGCGGTTTCGATCGTGGTACATTGAGTGCACCGCAGCACACCGATGAACCTGTGTGAAGGCAATACATATCAAGGAGGAAGAGATGTGAAGGAGTTGCGGATTGGAATCTGCAGCAGGGATGACCGTTACGCGGCAAGCCTTGCCATGGCGCT
>JAFXZW010000101.1 GCA_017541035.1 Eubacterium sp.
ATCGAATACTATAACAACGAACGGATCCAGGCAAAAACAAAATGGATGCCTCCCGTAAAATATAGGGAAACATCCATTTGTTCCGGTTACTAATGATAAATGTGTCCAGTTTTCTGGGTACATATCATTTTTTGACTATCTTTTTGGTAACTTTTATTATCGCTTGCTGAACTGGGGTGCACGACGTGCTGCCTTCAATCCATACTTCTTTCTTTCCTTCATACGCGGGTCTCTCGTCAGGAAACCTGCCTTCTTCAGAACGGGGCGAAGCTCTTCATTTGCCTCATTTAATGCTCTTGCAATACCATGACGGATTGCACCGGCCTGACCGGTGAAGCCACCACCATATACATTGACAAGCACATCATACTTACCTTCTGTACCGGTTACGGCGAAGGGCTGACGTACGATCACCTTCAGGGTCTCCAATCCGAAATACTCCTCGATATCCTTCTTATTTACGGTGATCTTTCCGGTTCCCGGAGTAAGATATACACGGGCTACACTGCTTTTTCTTCTGCCTGTTCCGTAAAATCTTGTAGACTTTGCCATTGCCTTATCCTCCTAATTAATACTTGATCTGAAGCTCTTCGGGCTTCTGAGCAGTCTGCTTGTGTTCCGGTCCGGCATAGACAAACAGCTTCTTGTACATCTGTCTTCCAAGGGGTCCCTTGGGAAGCATGCCCTTTACTGCGTGCTCGATAACCGCCTCAGGCTTCTTAGCGAGCATTTCCTTCAGTGTTTTCTCCTTCAGACCACCTACATAATCAGAGTGGCTGTAATAAATCTTATCATCCAGCTTGTGACCGGATACTTTGATCTTCTCTGCATTAACTACGATCACGTAATCGCCTGTGTCGATGTGCGGTGTGTAGATCGGCTTGGTCTTACCTCTCAGCACCTTGGCAACCTCACTCGCAAGGCGGCCTAATGTATGTCCTGTAGCATCAACTACATACCACTTTCTCTCGATCGTCGATGGGCTTGCCATAAAGCTCTTCATCGCTTTCTCCTCCTTCAATATAACGGACTTACGGCCTCACGGTCTCTGTCCGGTCTTTTCCTCACGTAAAATGCTCCGCCGCAACCGATTCTTTCATTCCGGGGCATTGGTATGAAAGAACAGTAAACGCCGTCACAGAAAAACATTTTATAACACGGTGCCCGGTGTGTCAAGGGATTTTTTTATTTTTCATGATCACCTATATGATGATGCTGGGGTCAAACGGTATTTTACTCCCAGCTGATGATTCGTCACTGTATCGGATTCCGACAAGACGAAGGCCCTGTGGTTCTGCCGTGGGACCTGCCTTGCTCCGGTCACAGGCTAGCAGGATATCCTGCATCTCTCCGGGTTGCCGAAGACCCATTCCGATTTCAAGGAGTGTGCCGGAAATGATCCGCACCATGTTATAAAGGAACCCCTTCCCGCTTACCCGGATAATGACCAGCCTCGGTTCAGTTGCAGCTCTATCAACAGAAATATCCGTTATGGTCCGTACTGTAGTCAGCGCCTGACTTCCGGCGGAGCAGAAAGATTTGAAATCATGCTCCCCCACAAGACACTCTGCTGCCTGCTGCATTTTGGAAATATCCAACGGATAATAACAGAATTTCGAATAAAGCCGTTCCAGCGGATTGGCAAAGCTGTGATTCCAGATCCGGTATTCATAGGTTTTCACCGAATCACAGTGCCGGGGATGAAAATCCGGAGCCACTTCTTCGGAGCGCTGGATCCGGATATCCTCCGGTAACCGGGTATTCAGGGCGTAGGAAATCTTTTCCGCCGGTATACGGGTATATGTATCGAATACAGCCACGTTCCCGAGCGCATGCACTCCGGCATCCGTACGGGAGGCTCCGATCACCCGGACCTCCTCTCCCAAAAGCCGCGTCAGCTCCCGGTTCAGCACTTCTTCTATCGTGATTCCGTTGGGTTGCAGCTGCCAACCGCTATACTGTGTCCCGTCATAAGCTACAATGAGACGTACTCTCTTTTTACCTTCCATCCTTACCTCCGGCCCTTTACCCCAGGATCATCCACACGATCATCATTACCGCATAAATCGCGAAAAGGAAGAATGTCAGGTGATCGATTCTCCTGTATTTCAGGGGCTCCATCCGGGTTCTTTTCGCTCCCGCATCATACCCTCGGATATCCATTGCATCCGCAAGAGTGCCCGCATGCTTCAGTGTCCGCCGGAACAGCGGAATCAGAAGAGGGATGTAGTCCCGGATCCGTTCAAGAACATTTCCTTCCTCCTGCATGGCACCTCTGGAAATCGTTGCTGTCTTCAACTCCTCCATCTGCCGTCCCAGTTCCGGGAGAAAATCAAATGCGATGGCGAGGGACATGGCTGCTCCTTCTGTCACGGGGAATCCCGTTCGAAGTCCGTCCAGAATGTCCCAGGGCGCCGTAGTCTTTGAAAAGATCACCGACATCAAAGTGATCAGCACAAGCTTCCAGAAGGTGATTCCGACAGATGCTGCATCCGCCCAGATCATGGTGATCATTTCAGTAATAAGGATCAGGATCAGGACGCCTCCTGATGAACGAAGAATCTGTAAAAAAGAAAGGCCGGAGCGGAAAAAGGCCAACAGAAAAAAGGCACTGCTCAGACCGAGAAGCACCGGATTACCGGATATAACAGTCAAAATAACATATCCGATCAGAATATACAGTTTACAGCGCGGATCCAGCCGGGAGAGGAAACTTCCCTTCCCTGCGTACTGTCCGCTGGTGATACTGTGTTCCATTTCTGACGCCTTTCATTGTGATGCCGGAGTCAAAAGGTATTTTGGCCCCCAGCTGATGATATCCGCACGCAGACTATGTGTGCAACATGCTGCTGAAACACTCACAGTTCTCCTCGTGATCCTATATGCCTCCGTGGCGGGTTACGATCACGGTACGTCCCTGCCGCACATATTCACGCAGGGTTTCCTGCAGGATCGCACACCCCTCCGGGTCCAGCCCTGCAAAAGGTTCATCCAGAACAAATACCTCCGGCTTCATGGCCAGAACTCCGGCAATGGCTGCACGACGTTTTTCGCCTCCCGACAGTTTTTCGGGAGCACGCTTCCAAAGTGCTTCATCAACCCCCAGCATGGACAGGGCGTCCTCCGCATCCTGTCTTGCAGCATTTTTCTCCTTCCCGGCCTTCAAAGGGCCGTACATGACATCCTCCAAAACGGTGGAGGCAAACATCTGCTCTTCCGGATGCTGCATTACGTATCCGATTATTTGCCGGATCTCTCTGAGAGAATCCTTCCTGCCGAAGAATCCACCGCCGCGTTCGTTCTTTCTCGGAAGTTCCCTGTCCTTTACCTTTATTCTTCCCTCGTCAGCAAGCAGTGTTGCATTCATTAGTTTACATAACGTTGATTTTCCGCTTCCGGTTCCTCCGGTCAGCTCATAGTACACGCCCGGGTAGATCGCTGCAGAGTATGACTGGATCACCGTTTTTTTCCCGTAGCGAAAGCCTGCATCTTCAAAACTGATCACCGGTGAGAATACTTCCACCGTGTCGATTCCTTCCTTGCGTAAAAATCTTGGCTGATCGATATAGCTCTTCGCCTCCGGTTCCCTTTTCCCCTCGGAATGATCCGCAATCGGCGGAATCTTCAACTGTTGTTTTCCGACATCTTTCGAAGTCGGACGTCTTTCCCCCTCTCGCGAAGTCGTACGTCTTTCGCCTTCATTAGAACCCGGATTTCTATCACTCCTTACGCCTTCATCAGAACCCGGATTTCTATCACTCTCATTTGAAGCCTGACGTCTTTCACTCACGGAAGAGCCCGGCGCTACATTTATCACACTCTCTCCAAAAGGATCCGGCAACACGGGTTCTTCACCAAACCCCGGATAAAATGTACCGTCTTCCGGATAAATCCAGTTTTTCCCTAACTTCCTCAATTCCAGCAGTTTCCCGCCTTCAAGAGCAAAAACCCGGTCCAAACGTCGTAAAACATCCGGATCATGACTCACCAGTATCATGGTCTGTTCCAGCCGTTTCGACGTACCCAGAAGAAAGCGAAGGATCTCTTCCTCCTCTTCATTACCCAGCATGGAGAAAGGCTCATCCAGAAGAAGGAGCGGTGCCCGCATCATCAATACGGAAACCAGTGCCGCTCTCTGCTTTTCTCCACCGGAAAGTTCCCGAAAAGAACGTTCCCCCGGATCCCCGAATCCATTTTGGGATCTTTTTTCGCCCCTTTTCTCTCGCTTACTCTCTCTGCCGGTTCTATCGTACAACAATTTCTCTTTCAGGCCGATCCATCGTTTTCGGATCACCTCCGGATCTACCCCAAGATTCTCCGGTCCGAAGGCTGCATCCCGGGATACCCCGGAGAACACCACTCCCCGTTCCGGTTCCTGCATAAGATAACCCATATTCCCCCGAAGTGTCTCCAGATCATGCGCATGGAAGGGATCTTTTCCGTCCAGTAGCAGCTGCCCCATGGCCATCGGCCTCTTCAGACACGCAAGATAACGGAGTAAGCTCGTTTTCCCCACTCCGTTGGATCCTGTAAGACCGACTCTCTCACCGGCTTTGATCTCTGCGGAAAGACGGGCTCCCGGTACCGTATGAAGTTCAAGATCGATCAGCCTTACTGAAAAACCCATTATTCTCCACCAATCCTGTTTTGTGGGGCTGTCATAGTCACTCGCTTCCTCTGAAGCACACGTTGGTGACCTTCCCTTTTAACCCTTCCATCATTCTACCAGCAGAAAAGAAAAACCGCAACCCGTTCTCCCGGGCGTATAACGTGAAAGACAGCCGGTTTCGGAAAACCGACTGTCCTAAATTGCTTATTCAGCGTATACAGACTTATACCAGCTCCAGGAATACTTCCATGGCGCCATCGCCTTTTCTCTGTCCGATCTTTACGATACGAGTATAACCGCCGTTCCGTCCGGAATATTTTGCACCAAGATCTGTAAAGAGCTTCTCGGGAAGATCTACCTTCTTGATAGCCTTCTTCTTGCCGGCATTCTCAGCAGGAACCTCGACAACCGGATAGAGAACCTTCAGCATCTCACGACGGGCATGCAGGCGGCTGGGAAGATCCTTCTTTACAGTCTTCTCGATCTCATCGTAAACCGTAACCTTCTTGCCGTCAACCACATTCTTCATGCGCTTGCCGTCCTTATCCTTGCGGGCAACCTTGGCAGTCACTTTAATCTCTTCGAAGTTATCCTTTTCCTTAACACCCATGGTGATCAGCTTCTCTGCGATCTTGCGAACTTCCTTCGCACGTGCCTCCGTGGTACGGATCTTTCCGTGATAGATCAGCTGGGTAACCTGGTTGCGAAGCAGAGCCTTTCTCTGGTCACTCTTCTTGCCTAACTTTCTGTACATAGCCATTTTAAAATATCCTCCTTACCCTTGCGGGTCTTCGCTTTGCGTACTAATCCTTCTGCTTAAGCGGTGATTATGTTATTTCTATTTGCTGTCGTATCAACAGGATAAGGGCCGCATGCTTGCATGCCGGGCATTAATCCTGTTGATACGATCTGCGAAGCAGAAATCTCATGCATCCGCCATAGCCGAAAGCCACGAAGTGGCGACATACGCGCTTCGCGCGTATGGGCTGTGGTCGGTGCAGGAGACGGCAAATCGTATTATATTTACTCTTCTCCGTTACTGAGAGAGAGTCCTAATTCCTTCAGCTTTCCAAGCACTTCATCCAGTGACTTGCGTCCCAGATTCCGTACCTTCATCATTTCCTCTGAAGTCTTGTCACAAAGTTCCTTTACGGTATTGATACCGGCACGCTTCAGGCAGTTGTAGGAACGGACAGAGAGCTCCAGCTCATCAATGGACATGGTAACTGCCTTGCCCTTATCCTCTTCCTCTTTCTCAACCATGACATCAATCTTCTGTGCGCTTTCGGAAAGGTCAATGAACAGAGCCAGATGCTCCGAAAGTACCTTTGCCGCAAGGCTTACCGCATCATCCGGTGCCAGCGTACCATTTGTATACACATCCAATGTCAGCTTATCGTAATCTGTGATCTGACCCACACGTGTATTCTCAACTGTCATATTCACGCGCTCAACCGGCGTGAAAATGGAATCCACCGAAATCTGGTCGATGGAAGAATCCAGTTCCTTGTTCTTATCTGCACTGACATAGCCTCTGCCGTTGCGAATCACAAGTTCCATCTCCAGAGAAGCTTCCGGACCGCTCAAGTTAGCGATCACCAGCTCCGGATTCAGGATCTCAAGTTCCGGATCCAGACGGATATCACCTGCTGTTACAACACAGTTTCCCGAGGCTTCGATGTACGCAGTCTTCATTTCCTGGCTGGAGGAATTGTTCTTGATGTGGAGCTCCTTAATGTTCATAATGATCTCCGTAACATCCTCTTTTACACCGGGAATGGAACTGAACTCATGCAGTACACCCTTGATCTTAACAAAGCTGACTGCCGTACCCGGAAGGGAAGACAGCATGATCCGACGCAGGGAATTACCCAAAGTCGTACCATAGCCCCGCTCCAGCGGTTCTACGACGAACCGGCCGTGCTTCTTATCCTCAGAGATCTCCTCGATCTCAATTCTGGGCTTTTCGAATTCAAACATGCCTTTTCCTCCTTATTCGTCGATCCTGTCATTTTATGCTTCTTAAGTAAAATGACACCTATATCCTCTTTCATTACCTGTTATGTCCGACATATGTCAAACGGGTGAAGCTTAAGGAGCAGCGGCGGCAAGAGATGTTCTTCCCCGGCTTTTTCTTCGCCGCAGGTCCTTTAATGATTACTTAGAATACAGCTCGACGATCAGAGTCTCATTTACCGGAACATCAATCTGCTCGCGCAGCGGCTTCTCCAGGATCTTGCCGGAGAGAGTCTCGGAGGATGCTTCCATCCAGGACGGAACGGCAATACCACCGTTTGCCTCAACGATATCCTTGAAACGCTGCAGAGAACGGGACTTCTCCTTGATCTCGATCACATCACCCGGCTCCACCTTGTAAGACGGGATCGTTACGATCTTTCCGTTTACCAGGACGTGACGATGAGTCACTACCTGACGTGCTTCACGGCGTGTCCGTGCAAAGCCCATGCGGAAAATGATATTGTCCAGACGAAGCTCAAGAAGTGTCATCAGGTTCGGGCCCACCAGACCGGGCATACGGCTTGCCTTCTCATACAGATTACGGAAGGGCTTCTCCTGCACACCATAGATGAACTTAGCCTTCTGCTTCTCGCGCAGCTGCAGACCGTACTCGGAAACCTTCCGGTTGGACCGCAAAGACTTTCTACGGGACTTCTTATTTACACCAAGATATGCCGGTTCCAGCTCAAGAGAGCGGCACCGCTTCAGAATCGGCGTTCTGTTAATAGCCATCTTATTATCCTCCTAATCAGACTCTTCTTCTCTTCGGCGGACGGCATCCGTTATGGGGAACGGGTGTCACATCCTTAATGGTAAGAACCTCAAGACCACATGCAGCCAGTGCACGGATCGCTGCCTCGCGACCGGAACCGGGTCCCTTAACCATTACATCCAGCGTCTTTAATCCATAGGGAGCAGCTGCCTTCGCTGCTGTCTCTGCTGCCATCTGTGCAGCATACGGGGTAGACTTCTTGGAGCCTCTGAAGCCAAGTCCGCCTGCGCTTGCCCAGGACAGGGCATTTCCCTGTGCGTCAGTCAGCGTTACAATCGTGTTATTGAAGGAAGACTGGATATGTGCCTGTCCATGCTCAACAACCTTGCGATTACGCTTCTTTGCTACTTTCTTTGTTGTCTTTTGTGCCATCGACTTATATCCTCCAAATTACTTCTTCTTGTTTGCTACCGTCTTCTTCGGACCCTTTCTTGTACGCGCGTTATTCTTGGTATTCTGACCGCGTACCGGAAGACTCTTTCTGTGACGGATGCCACGATAACAACCGATTTCCTGCAGACGCTTAATGTTCAGCGCAGTTTCCCGACGAAGATCACCCTCGACGGTTACAGTCTCATTGATCACATCGCTGATCCGACGAACCTCATCATCTGTCAGATCACGAACTCTTGTGTCAGGATTTACATCAGCGCTTGCAAGTACCTTCTTCGAGGTGGAAAGACCAATACCGTAGATATAGGTCAGACCGATCTCAATGCGCTTCTCTCTCGGTAAATCCACACCTGAAATACGAGCCATTTTTTTTACCTCCGATATAATATATGATTCCGGCATATCACCCGGGTAACTCCTGTATGGACGCAGGAGGTGAAATTTTCTTACCCTTGAATATACGCATCCACATGTAGCATCACGAGTAATGACGGACTCGCGTGCCCCTCGCACATTTTCCTGCGGAACCTGTCCTGAAATATGTGCTCTGTTTTCAGCCGCTTTGTACGGATCTCCGTACGAATGTGCCATAGACCGGAACATAAAATGAACCGGACCATAAGCAGGAATCTTTAGAACAGATTAACCCTGGCGCTGCTTATGCTTCGGATTCTCGCAGATGATCAGAATTCTGCCTTTTCTTTTAATGACTTTGCACTTGTCGCAAATCGGTTTTACTGATGCACGAACCTTCATTAAAATACTCTCCTTTCTGTTTATTCCCTGCGTGACAAACGCGAAAAAGTGTCCGAAAAAAGGGCATAATTCTCCCTTTTCCGGAAAAGACTCTCGCGAACCACTACTATATCATTTCCCAAGTGGAAATGCAAGCACAATTTTTTGAAGTTGCTGTTCACAACCTTGCCGGAATCTATTTTGCTCTCCAGGTGATCCGGCCTTTTGACAGATCATACGGGGAAAGAACAACCGTTACGCGGTCTCCCGGAAGGATCTTGATATAATTCATCCGGAGCTTTCCACTGATATGTGCCAGGATCTGATGACCGTTTTCCAGTTCCACATTGAACATGGCATTCGGGAGCTTTTCCAGCACTACGCCTTCGCATTCGATCTCATCTGATTTCGACATACACTCTGTACCTCTTCTTATTACCTCCGGTTCTGCCGTGCTGTGGCGGCAAAACCGGCTGTTTTCATGTGATGATGCCGGGATCAAAAAGCGTTTTTCTTCCCGGCTGATGAACGCAGCACACACAACACGGGCACTGTACTGCGACTGTATCTCATCTAACCATTAACCAAGAATAGCAACGATTGCATTGAACACATCATTCATATCCTGCGTACCGTCCACATTTCTTACCACGCCGGCCTTCTCATAATAATCAATGAGCGGCTGGGTCTGGTCATGATAAACCTTCAGACGGTTCAGAACTGTCTCCGGCTTATCATCATCACGAAGAATCAGCTTCTCTCCGCAGGTATCGCAAATGCCCTCTACCTTCGGTGCATTATAAACGACATGATAGGTTGCACCGCAGCCCACACATGCGCGACGACCGGACATACGGTTTACGATGTTCTCATCAGGGACATCCACATTAACGGCATAATCCACCTTCTCGCCGTTCTTGGCCAGAGCGGCATCCAGTGCCTCAGCCTGGGGAATGGTCCGCGGGAAACCGTCAAGTACATATCCGTTCTTGCAATCATCCTGAGCAAAACGATCCATGATCAGATCAACCACCAGTTCATCCGGAACCAGTGCGCCCTGATCCATGTACTCCTTTGCCTTCTTACCAAGCTCCGTACCCTGCTTGATATTTGCGCGGAAGATATCACCCGTGGAAATGTGAGGAATCCCATATTTTGCTGCGATCATTTTTGCCTGTGTACCCTTACCGGCACCAGGAGCACCTAACATGATAATCTTCATATGCAACCTCCCTTTTGAGTATCATGACGCGAGATAATCCTTTAACCTCAGCATCATCATTTATACAACATGCTTCAACATACTGCCTGAAAAAGGGCTTCCACCCCTTACAGGTATCATTACGTGAAGTACGACATGTTGCCCCGCCGCGAAAACGCAGCGGAGCAACGTTAGTTACTGATTCAGGAATCCTGAGTAATTCCGAACAACCATCTTTGATTCGATCTGCTTGATCGTCTCGATGATAACGCCGACGATAATGATCAGAGACGTTCCACCGAAGGATACGTTCGCACTGAACCGTCCATTGAAGAAAATGGGAATGATCGCTACCAGCATCAGGCCAAAGGCACCGATGATAACGATGTAGTTCAGAATCGCATTCAAATAATCCTGTGTCGGCTTACCGGGACGAATACCCGGGATAAAGCCGCCGCCCTTCTTCAGATTCTGTGAGATCTCCATCGGATTAAAGGAGATCGATGTATAGAAATATGCGAAGAAGATCACAAGCAGGATATAGATCGCAAGACCGATATATGCCCACGGATAACCGGGACGGAACCAGTAGTTGGTATTTAATCCTTCAAGGATCCGGTTTCCGACTGTACTGGACACCTTAATATTGAACAGGTTGATGATGACCGAAGGGATCGACATCAACGTGGACGCAAAGATGATCGGCATAACGTTACCGGTATTTACCTTAAGAGGAATATGTGTGGAACGGCCACCGGCCATTCTCTGTCTTCCGGCCGTCTTCTGAGCGTAGGTAACCGGGATCCGGCGCTCCGCATCATTCAGAATGACCGTAAGTACGGTGGTGATCAGAATAACACCCACAATGATGATTATTGCAAAGGACATCTGTACCACATTTTTACCACTGACGAACATCTGCCAGAGGCTCTTCAGATCACTGGGGATCCGGGAGATGATGTTGATCAGCAGGATAATGGATATTCCGTTTCCGATACCATGCTCGGAAATCCGTTCACCCAGCCACATAACCAGCGCACTGCCGGCTGTAAGTGTGATCACGATCACGATAACACTGAAGGGCGTATATTCCTTCAGCAGGCCCGATCGTCCAAATCCAATGGTAAGTCCCAAAGACTCGGTAATCGCCAGAGCGATGGATACGAAACGAGTGATCGCAGTGATCTTCTTTCGACCCTCATCTCCATCCTTCTGCATCTCCTCCAAAGCCGGAATGGCAATGGTAAGGAGCTGCATGATAATGGATGATGTAATGTACGGAGTAACCGAAAGAGCGAAAATCGTCATACGGGAGACGGAACCTCCGGTAAATGCATCCAGAACCTCGGATGCCGTCTCGCCCAGGCTTCCTGCCAGCGCACCGCCGATCTTTGCTGTATCAATACCGGGCGCGGGAATCCATGAACCGAGGCGGACGATAACGAGCACAAAAAAGGTGAAGAGAAGACCCATTCGGATCTCCTTTACCTTAAATGCGTTTTTCAAGGTTTGAAACATTTAATTCACCTCTACTTTTCCGCCAAGAGCTTCGATCTTCTCGATCGCTGCAGCACTGGCTGCGTTCACCTTTACGGTAAGCTTCTTCGTTAATTCTCCATTTCCTAAAATCTTTACGCCGTCACGGGGATTCTTTACGATGCCTGCTTCCACCAGCGCTTCAACAGTAACTTCAGCGCCGTCTTCAAAACGGTTCAGTACATCAAGATTCAGAGCGACGATTTCCTTGTGATTTCTGCACTTGAAGCCTCTTTTCGGAAGCCGGCGGTACAGAGGCATCTGGCCACCTTCGAAGCCCGGTCTGGGAGCTCCGGAACGTGCCTTCTGTCCTTTATGACCTTTTCCTGCTGTCTTTCCGTTTCCGGAGCCGTGTCCACGACCGCGACGGAAATCATCCCGGCTTACGGCGCCGGCAGCAGGTGCAAGATTAGATAAATCCATGATGATCCTCCTTCTTAAAAGGGTTCCGTCATCCTTTTCCGCCGCTTAGGCAGCAGCATCGGATGACTTCACTCCTGAATATTTGCCTGGCAAATATCCTTCTACTTTATGCTTCCTCAACCTTGAGCAGGTAACCTACCTGCTGGATCATGCCCTTAGTCGCAGCATTATTGGGAAGCTCAACCGTCTTGTGCATCTTGGAAAGGCCCAGCGCTTCAACGGTTCTTCTGTGCTTCGGGATTGCTCCGATCGGTGACTTAACCAGTGTTACTTTTAATGTATCTGCCATCTTTCACACCTCCTAGCCAAGAATCTCATCTACGGACTTGCCGCGCAGTCTTGCGATCTCGTTCGGATCCTGAATGCTCTCCAGTCCCTTCAGTGTTGCAAGAACGACATTCCGCTTGTTGTTGGAGCCCAGAGACTTGGTACGGATGTTGCGATAACCGGCCAGATCAAGCACGGTACGTGCAGGACCACCGGCGATGATACCGGTACCTTCCGGAGCAGACTTCAGAAGAACGGTTGCGCTTCCGAACTCTCCGGTATAACCATAGGGGATAGAACCTGCCTCATTGATCGGAACCTCGATTAGATTCTTGATTGCATCCTCTTTTGCCTTCCGGATAGCTTCCGGAATTTCCGCTGCCTTGCCGACACCGGCGCCAACGTGCCCGTTACGGTCTCCGACAACAACAAGTGCTGCAAGACGCATATTTCGTCCACCCTTTACAACCTTGGTGACGCGCTTGATTGCAACAACGCTGTCGACGAGTTCTAACTGACTTGCGTCGATTTTCTTCATTGTATCGTTCCTCCTTATTAGAATACGAGACCGGCCTCGCGAGCCGCATCTGCAAGAGCCTTGATCTTACCCTGATAGATAAATCCGCCCCGGTCAAAGACAACTTCTTTGATGCCTGCTGCTACAGCGCGCTCTCCAATGAGCTTGCCAACTGCAGTTGCCGCATCCACATCATTTGTCTTTGAAAGCTCTTCCTTAAGAGCCTTCTCAAGGGTAGAAGCGCTGACAAGGGTCTTTCCTTCGGAGTCATCGATAATCTGTGCGTACATATGGTTATTGCTTCTGAATACAGCCAGTCTGGGGCGCTCTGCAGTGCCGCTGAAACGGTTGCGAATCTTCAGATGCTTCTTCGCACGTACTTCACTTCTTGATTCTTTATTTATCATCTTATTCACCCCTTCATTTATTTCTTACCGGTCTTACCAACCTTGCGGCGGATTACCTCGTAATCGTACTTGATTCCCTTGCCCTTATACGGCTCCGGAGCACGCTTCTCACGGATCTCTGCTGCATACTGTCCAACCTTCTCTTTGTCGATACCGCTGACAATGATCTTGTTGTCCTGTACCTCGGTGGTGAGTCCTTCCGGATCCTCGATCTCAACCGGATGAGAATAACCCAGATTCAGCACCAGCTTCTTGCCCTGCTTGGATGCACGATAGCCGACACCGTTTACCTCGAGGGTCTTCTTATAGCCATCGGTTACACCGACAACCATGTTGTGAATAAGTGTTCTTGTAAGCCCGTGCAGTGCACGGTTGCGCTTCAGATCATTGGGACGCTTTACAGTAAGCTCTCCATCCTCAATGGTCAGCTCCATCTCGGGAGCCAGCTGACGGGACAGCTCACCCTTCGGTCCTTTTACCGTCACCTTATTATTTTCTGCTATATCTACGGTTACTCCCGCAGGGATAGCGATAGGCATTTTTCCGATACGTGACATTTGCCTTTACCTCCATATATTCTGTTCCTATCAACGGAATTACCAAATGAATGCCAGAACCTCACCGCCGACATTCAGCTTCCGAGCTTCCTTATCCGTGATCACGCCCTTATTTGTGGAAATGATCGCTGTGCCGTAACCGCCGAGTACTCTCGGAAGGTTGTCGGTATCCGCATAGATACGGAGACCCGGCTTACTGATCCGGCGAAGACCGGACAGAACTTTTTCATTCTTATCCTTGCCGTACTTCAGTGTGATGCGGATCACATCAAACTTATCCTGATCGTCCTTAACGATATCAACTGCCTTAACATATCCTTCCGTAAGAAGGATGTCAGCGATGGCCTTCTTCATCTTGGAAGAAGGGATATCTACAGTATCATGCTTTGCCGTATTTGCATTACGGATTCTGGTGAGCATATCTGCAATGGGATCGCTTATTGCCATTTTACATAACCTCCTTACTTTCTTCTACCAGCTGGATTTCTTTACGCCCGGGATCTCGCCCTTATATGCCAGTTCGCGGAAGCAGATCCGGCAGATTCCGTACTTACGGAGATATGCATGGGGACGACCGCAGATCTTGCAACGGGTATACTCTCTGGTGGAGAACTTCTGCTTTCTCTGCTGCTTAACTTTCATCGAAGTCTTAGCCATTTTACTTCCTCCTTATTTCCTGAACGGCATGCCGAACAGCCGCAGTAACTCTCTTGCTTCCTCATCGCTCTTGGCGGTTGTAACGAAGATTACGTCCATACCGCGCACCTTGTCAACCTTATCGTATTCGATCTCGGGGAAAATGATCTGCTCCTTGATTCCCAGTGCATAGTTTCCTCTTCCATCAAAAGAATCCGCACTTACACCACGGAAGTCACGTACCCGGGGAAGAGCTAGGTTGATCAGACGGTCTGCGAACTCATACATCCGCTCACCGCGGAGAGTTACCTTGCATCCGATATTCATGCCCTCACGGAGTCTGAAGTTTGCTACAGACTTCTTAGCCTTGGTGATGACCGGCTTCTGTCCGGAGATCTCAGCCAGATCCTTTACGGCTGACTCAAGAACCTTTGCATTATCGCGTGCCTCACCAACGCCCATATTGATCACGATCTTTTCAAGCTTCGGTACCTGCATAACGTTCTTGTAACCGAACTTCTTGATCATCGCTACTTTGATATCACTTTCATATGTATCTCTTAATCTACTCACCGTTTTTTACGCCTCCTTCCCCGGATTAATCAATGGTTTCCGTCTTGCCATTCACATGTGCAACACGAACCTTGTCTTTCTTTTCACCCTGGAAGCCGACTCTAACGGTATTGCCCTTATAAAGATACATCACATTTGAGATATCGATCGGTGCTTCCTTCTCAATGATACCACCCTGCTGATTGTGAACATTGGGTTTCGAATGCTTATATACCTTGTTGACACCCTCAACCAGAACCTTGTTGTTCTTCGGGTCAACGGAAAGGACCTTACCCTCTTTTCCTTTATCCTTACCGGCGATGACTCTTACCAGGTCATCCTTTTTAATCTTCGATGCTGACACGAGTATCTACCTCCTTACAGTACTTCCGGTGCAAGGGAAATGATCTTCATGAACTTCTTGTCACGAAGCTCTCTTGCTACGGGTCCAAATATACGTGTTCCTCTCGGGTTAAGGTCATCCTTGATGATGACAGCTGCATTCTCATCGAAGCGGATATAGGAACCGTCCTTACGGCGTGCGCCCTTCTTTGTACGAACGACAACTGCCTTAACGACATCTCCCTTCTTTACAACGCCACCGGGTGTTGCATCCTTAACGGAGGCTACGATGATATCCCCGATATTTGCATATCTTCTGATCGAGCCGCCGAGAACGCGGATGCAAAGAAGCTCTTTTGCGCCTGTGTTATCAGCAACCCGAAGTCTTGTTTCCTGCTGTACCATAGTTCATTTGCCTCCTTACTTCGCTCTCTCGATGATCTCAACGAGTCTCCACCGCTTATCCTTGGAAAGGGGCCGGGTCTCCATTACACGGACACGGTCGCCGCGATGAGCTGTATTCTCCTCATCATGTGCCTTCAGCTTATAGGTCCGCTTTACGATCTTCTTATAGAGCGGATGCTTAACATTGTCCACGATGGAGACAACGATCGTCTTATCCATTTTATCGCTGGTCACAAGACCTACACGCGTCTTTCTTAAATTTCTTTCCATTGCTTTTCTCTCCTTTCGACCTTACGCATTCTTCTTTGCGGAGATCGCGGTCTGGATCCGTGCGATATTCTTCCGGACAATGGTAATGCGGCTTGTGTTCTCCAGCTGATTGGTGGCATTCTGGAACTTCAGGTTGAAGAGCTCCTTCTTTGCAGCCGTGAGGTCACTGTTCAGCTCCTCGATCGACTTTGTATTCAACTCTTTTACGTAATCCTTAGTTTTCACTGCCGCTACCTCCTTCCAAATCTGCTTTGGAAACGATCTTACACTTGAGGGGAAGCTTGTGGGTTGCCAGACGAAGAGCCTCACGTGCCTTCTCCTCGGACACATTTCCGACCTCGAACATAACGCGTCCCGGCTTTACTACTGCTACCCAGTACTCAAGTGATCCCTTACCGGAACCCATACGGGTTTCAGCAGGCTTTGCTGTTACCGGCTTATCCGGGAAGATCTTGATCCATACTTTACCTTCACGACGGAGATAACGGTTGATCGCTACACGGGCTGCCTCAATCTGATTGGACTTAACCCATGCAGGCTCCGTAGCCACGATACCGAATTCACCCTCGGTGATCCTGTTGCCGCGCAGAGCCTTGCCGGCCATGGATCCTCTAAACTGCTTACGATGTTTTACTCTCTTCGGCATTAACATGATTATTTAACACTCCCTTCCTTAGCTCCCTTGGCAGGAAGTACTTCGCCATGGTAGATCCATGTCTTTACACCGATCTTACCATAAGTCGTATCTGCCTCGGCGAATCCGTAGTCGATATCGGCACGAAGTGTCTGAAGCGGGATGGTACCCTCGCTGTAGGTTTCCTTACGCGCCATATCCGCACCACCCAGACGTCCGGATACAGAGGTCTTGATGCCCATAGCACCGGCCTTCATGGTTCTTCCCATGCAGGACTTCATGGCACGGCGGAATCCGATACGATTCTCCAGCTGCTGAGCGATATTCTCAGCTACCAGCTGTGCATCCAGATCCGGCTTCTTGATCTCCTTGATGTCGATGAAAAGTTTCTTTTTTGTCAGCTTCTGAACCTCTGCCTTGACCTTGTCGATCTCAGCTCCGCCCTTACCGATTACGATACCCGGCTTAGCAGTATAGACAGCAACCTTTACTCTGTCTCTGGTACGCTCGATGTCGATCTTGGAAATGTTGGCATCCTTCAGACGCTTCTTCAGATATTTACGGATATTGTAATCCTCAACCAGATTGTTTGCGAACTCTTCGTTCTTGGTATCTGCATACCACTTGGAGTTCCAATCCTTGATGATTCCGACTCTTAAACCATGCGGATTAACTTTCTGACCCATTCCTAACCTCCTATCTCTCGTCAAGCACAACAGTAATGTGGCTTGTTCTCTTCTCGATCCTGTAAGCTCTTCCCTGCGCTCTGGGGTGGATACGCTTCATTGTCGGTCCCTTATTTGCGTAGCACTCAGCGACATACAGGCCTTCTCTCTTCAGTCCGTTGTTGTTCTCAGCATTTGCAACGGCAGACTGGAGCAGCTTATAGATCACCTGGGAGGCATAACGGTTATTGTATGCCAGGATTCCGAGAGCGGTCTCAACGTCCTTTCCGCGGATTGCGTCCAGTACAAAGCAGGCCTTGGTTACGGATACTCTGGCGTAAGAAACCTTTGCGGAAGGTCTCTGATCCTTATTTTCATTTCTCTGTCTTTTATCTTGAGATCTATGTCCCTTTGCCATTTCCTTTCGCCTCCTTATTTCTTCTTCTTCTCGTCCTTGCCGTGACCACGATAGGTTCTGGTGGCTACGAACTCACCGAGCTTGTGACCAACCATATCCTCGGTTACATATACGGGGATATGCTTTCTTCCGTCATATACGGCGAAGGTATGGCCTAAGAACTGAGGGAAAATGGTGGAACGGCGAGACCAGGTCCGGATGACCTCCTTGCTGTTCTTCTTGTTCAGCTCATCAACCTTTTTCAATAAGCTTGCATCTGCAAACGGTCCTTTTTTTAATGAACGAGCCATGTGCTTCCTCCTTACTTAACGTTCTTGCCTGATCTGTTCCTGATGATCAGCTTGTTGGACTTGTTGTTCTTCTTCCGTGTCTTTAAGCCCAGTGCCGGCTTACCCCAGGGAGTAGACGGGCCGCTGCGGCCGATGGGAGCACGTCCCTCACCACCACCGTGAGGATGGTCATTCGGGTTCATAACGGAACCGCGGACCGTGGGGCGGATGCCCATGTGACGCTTCCGTCCTGCTTTACCGATGTTTACAAGTCCGTGTTCGATATTGCCTACAGTACCGACGGTTGCCCGGCAGCCTACCGGAACCATACGCATCTCACCGGAGGGAAGACGAAGGATTGCATACTTTCCTTCCTTAGCCATCAGCTGTGCGCTGTTACCTGCGGAACGAACCAGCTGACCGCCGCGTCCGGGAACCAGCTCGATGTTGTGGATCTCGGTACCTACGGGGATAGCGGAAAGGGGAAGGCAGTTGCCGGTCTTTACTTCCGCATCAGCGCCGTTCATCAGTGTGTCGCCAACCTTCAATCCTGCAGGAGCAAGAATGTAGGTCTTCTCGCCGTCTGCATAGCAGATCAGTGCAATATTTGCTGTCCGGTTCGGATCATACTCGATGGTAAGCACCTTTGCCGGGATATCATCCTTCTTACGCTTAAAATCGATGATTCTGTATTTCTGACGATTTCCGCCGCCATGATGACGTACGGTGATCTTACCCTGATTATTCCGTCCGGCATTCTTCTTCTTGGATACAAGAAGGGACTTCTCCGGCTTGTCAGTGGTGATCACATCGAAGTCAAGGCCGGTCATATTTCTTCTTGAAGGTGTATATGGGGTGTAGGTTTTAATACCCATTTTATGATTCTCCTTTCATTCAATAGCCTGCCGGATCTTACAGTCCCTCGAAGAGCTCAATGTCTGCGCTCTCCTGAGTCAGCTGTACATAGGCCTTCTTATACTTGGCAGTCTTGCCGAAGGTGTTGCCGCGGCGCTTTGTCTTTCCATCGTAATTTACGGTGTTGACCTTTGCCACCTTGGTTCCGTCGAACATTTTCTCTACTGCATCCGCAACCTGATTCTTGGTTGCATCCGGGTGTACGAGAAATGTATACTTCTTCTCGGCCATGGCGTTCATGGACTTTTCTGTCAGAACCGGCCGCTTGATCACATCATAATACTTTAAATCTGCCATTATGCGTATACCTCCTCTATCGCCCGTGCAGCATCCTTCGTCATGATCAGTGTCTCATACTTCAGGATATCATACACATTGATCGCGCCGCTGATAGTGGTTGCTACTGCGGGAATGTTCCGTGCGGAAAGCACTACATTGTCTTCCTTGTCCTTGGTTACTACCAGAGCGTTGTCTACTTTCAGGTTATCGAGGATCTCTGCAAATGCGGAGGTCTTCGGTGCATCCATCGTGAGCGCATCGAGAACGATCAGCTTCTCGTCCTGAACCTTGGAGGTCAGTGCTGAGAAAAGAGCGATCTGCTTCTCACGCTTGTTCATTTTCTTTGCATAATCTCTCGGCTTCGGGGCGAATACAACGCCGCCGCCGGTCCACTGAGGTGAACGTGTCGAGCCCTGACGTGCATGTCCGGTACCCTTCTGTCTCCAGGGTTTCTTGCCGCCGCCGGAAACCTCAGCGCGTGTCAGTGCGCTCTGTGTACCCTGACGATTGTTAGCCAGGTAGGTAACGACTGCCTTATGTACCAGTGTTTCATTTATTTCTACACCGAAGATCGCATCGGAAAGGTCGATCTTCTCGACTTCCTTTCCCTCGGTGTTTAATACTGCTAACGTAGCCATTATTCTAATCCTCCTTTTCGTAAGCGCTTACTTTTGCTTAACCGATTCCGCAACGATCACGAGTGATTTCTTCGGTCCCGGGACAGCGCCCTTCACAAGGATCACATCATTTTCTGCATCTATCTTAACGATCTCAAGGTTCTGAACGGTCACCTGAACGTCACCTGCGTGACCGGCCATCTTCTTACCCTTCATTACACGGCCGGGTGTAGTGGCGGAACCATTGGAACCTGAATGACGATGATACTTGGAACCGTGGCCGGAAGGACCGGAGTGAAGACCGTAACGCTTCATACCGCCTGCATAGCCCTTTCCTTTGGACCGTGCGGTAACATCGATCTTATCGCCCTCGGCGAAGATGTCAGCCTTGATCACGCTCTCCCCTGCTACATAATCCGCTACATTTTCAAAGCGGAACTCCCGAACGAAACGCTTCGGTGCAAGACCTGCCTTCTTGGCATGGCCTGCCTCTGCCTTTGTTGCGCCGTGAGGATTCCGAACAACCTTCTTGCCGGAGCCGTCTCTTGTAACGACCTTTTCCTTCACTTCGCCGAAGCCAACCTGTACGGCTTCATAACCATCATTCTCGATCGTCTTAACCTGTAATACTTCACACGGTCCTGCCTTCAGTACCGTAACCGGGGTAAGAACCCCTTCCTCATTGAAGATCTGTGTCATACCGACCTTCTCAGCGAGAATCGCTTTTTTCATTTTTTACCTCCTGTCTGTTACCGTTCAAGGTGAACAGTGACAATTGTTTTCATTTACAGCGGATCGGTTGCCCGATCATACTAAACGCATCATCCGCGGTGGCCTTTAATATAGGAAATGTGCCGCCCGTCGGACTGCTTGTTGTGTAGTGTAACACTTTGCGTTGTTTGACTTACGCATTCGCGCTATCGTCTGTCTTCGCCATGCAGCTGATCGTGAGCTTCGCTCACATCATGCTTCCGCATCGCTTGACTCGCGTTGCGCATTCGTGCTTCGCTTTGCTTCGCACTCACGCTGCGCTGTCGCGCTATCGTCTGTCTTCGCCATGCAGCTGATCGTGAGCTTCGCTCACATCATCTGCCCGTCTCAGACATCCGGCAACGCTCGTAGTGTTAACGCATCTTCATGTCGATATATACGCCTGCAGAAACATCCATCTTTCGAAGAGCATCGATGGTCTTCTGATTCGGTGCAATGATATCGATCAGTCTCTTGTGGGTTCTCTGCTCGAACTGCTCTCTGGAATCCTTATACTTGTGAACAGCACGGAGAATAGTCACCTTCTCAACCTTGGTGGGCATGGGTACAGGTCCGCTTACCTTTGCTCCGGTGGGCTTTACCGCATCGATGATGGATCTTGCCGCCTGGTCGATCAGTTTGTGATCATACGCCTTCAATGTGATTCTCATTACTTGACTTGCCATAAAAAAAGCCGCCTCCTTTTCGCACTTTTAAATGTAGTACGACAAGTGGTGACTGTACAACGTTCCCGTGTGTGTCGCATGAACCTTCATGCCCTGCCGACTCTCCTCTTTTCCCTTGCAACTCATTAGTAAGGAATAGATCGAGCCCTCGGTGCATCGGCATATCGTTTCCCGCAGGAGGATTCATCCTGCATCCAACGTATCCGGGTGTGTCCTATGCCTTCTCACACGTCATCTCCGGATCTCTCCGGATGGTTTTTGGTACAGTGACTTGTCGCCAGTTTTCGCAATTGACATTCGCTCCACGAAATGACCTACGCCTTGATCTTCGGCATCCTGCCCCGGATCTCCCGTAGCAACCTCCGCTTCACAGCTATCAACGTCACAGCAAGGGACATTATAACAAAGCCATTTCCGGAATGCAAGCACTTTTTAAAAAAGTTTTACCGTTGGCTTCCGATACAGTATTCCATGAGGGCCCTTTAGACGTTCACAATTTGTTCATTTTTTTTTTACAAATTATTATCATTTTTATTGTACAATTCAATCATCCATGATAAAATAGGAATAGAACTCTTGATCCATAATAAAGAGGGTAATGATTATGGGTAGAAAAAAGATTTTAAATAATGGTTTCTCTCTGGTAGAACTGATTATCGTCATAGCAATCATGGCAATCCTTGCTGCGGCCATTGCACCTGCCATAATAAGGTACATTGAAAAATCACGTATCGCTGATGATATCAATACGGCATCTACCATAGCAAAGGCTGTGGAACTGGCTTTGGGTGAGGAAGAGCCATGGGATGATTATATGCATAACGGACCTGTACAGAATGTGAATTGGCAGATCGAGTCGGTCTCCTGTAATGACGGAGGAAACGCACAGAATTACGATGTCGAAGTCGTTGCCTCCTGTACCTCTAGCAGCAACTATGCTTTTTCCAGTGTAAGAGGCGGCAATTATATGGATGAGGTGTTCTGCAATGCTGTGAATTCCAATCTCGGAATCAGTTCGCTCGGTGATGCGGAAGCCAATAAAAATGCTCTTCCCTTTAAATATAAAAAAGACCTCGGCGACGGAGTCCCGGATCATTGGGTCATCTGTAAAAACCAGGACACCTCCGAAGTCGAAATCTGGATTGCCGTAGCCGGATCAGATGTTCCGAAATACCGTCTCACCCCCAAAGTTTGCGATGAGTACAATCGGTAGGGATTCGGAATATTCGAAACATTATGTATCATTGTTATTTACTGTTGATTTAAATTGTATTACATGTTAGACTTATAGCATAAACTGAATTTTTCGGCAAAGCAGGAGTGATCCTGTGACGCAAAACTACAGGGTCTCCCAATCGATGAGATAGCCAGCTGCACTTAATCAACTCACGGGAGAACTTGCTCATCCCGTGAGTTTTTCTTTTGCTTCACTACCTTAGTTATTATTTTTACTGCACATCTAGAAAGGCTGGAATTGAAATATGAATAAAAGAAGAAAACAAATCTATCCGGATATAAACCCCATGGCATTCTGGACCAGACAGTATGCCCTCAAAAAACGTAATAGGGAAAAGAATAATCATGGTTTTTCCCTTATCGAATTGATCATTGTTATAGCCATTATAGCAATTCTCAGTGCTGCGATTGCTCCCGCTTTGATTCGATACATTGACAAATCCCGAAAGGCAATCGATATCGAAAATGCCATGGTTCTCTTTAAAGGAGCTGAAATGGCTGCCGCTATAGGAAGCGATGACGCTGCCGCCGGCTGGGGATATGCTGCTTCGCCAACTCAGAATAAGTTTCCGAATTTCACAGTGACGGCATCCGGGCACAATTCAGATTTTGACAAATCTAAGAATAAATACGTAATCACCTGCATTGCCTTTGCCAGAGGAATGAATTATCAAAGCGCCAATAGTAAAACGGATTGGGAAAACGCCAAATTTAAGTGTACCGCCAATGGAAATTCAACTGAAGAAAAAAACGTAAGACAATACACAAATGAATTTTTAAATTTCGTTTTTCATGAAGGCGCCAAAGATGAAACATATCACGGAGATGGGAATAATACCTATGACGGGTTTTCAGAAGAGACCGTAAAGTTCAAATACACGAAAGATCCCGGCCACGGTGCTGCCGAAATATGGATGATCTGTGTTAACCGTAATTCTATGGCTCCGGAGATCTGGATTGGTGATAAAAACATCAATGGCCGTGGTGCCAATAAGCCAATTCACGCGCTTTACCGCATATATCCAAATCCCTGTGAAGAATATACAAATTAGATTGTTGCTTTACCTGTTATTATAAACTCATATATATTACACATGTTTAAATTCCGAAAAAACGTGGGGCTTATTTTTCGCCCCACGTTTTTTACAATTTTGCTCTTCCGCTGGCCCCGCAAGGAAGTACCAAACCAGTTTCTTCAACATGAAGGCCGATTTCGTCTGCTACTACCTGAGGAAATGTCCTGTCCTTTTTTCCCTGATTTGTAACAATCCCATTCACCCTCTCCAGCCAAGGGCCAACCACCGCTGTATTTAGCATATAGCTGAGCACTGCCGGTTGAAGTCCGGTTGTGTAGGAGTTAATAAGGAAAAATAACGGTTTCTCCGAGAGCAGCTGACTGCATAGCTGCAGTAAGGGGAATACGCTTTCTTCTATCTTCCACAGTTCTCCCCTGGGTCCTCTTCCATAAGACGGTGGATCCATGATAATGGCATCATAGGTTTTACCGCGGCGAAGCTCCCGTTCCACAAATTTCACACAGTCATCCACCAGCCAGCGGATGGGGGCATTTCCAAGTCCGCTGGATACAGCGTTTTCCTTCGCCCAGGTAACCATCCCCTTGGAAGCGTCAACGTGGGTCACTTCTGCACCTGCGGCTGCGGCTGCCAGGGTGGCTCCTCCGGTATAGGCAAAAAGGTTAAGAACACGCACCTTTCGACCATCTCTCACTGCTTTTCGGATCAGTGAATAAAACCACTCCCAGTTCACAGCCTGCTCCGGGAAAAGACCGGTATGCTTGAAGGCAAAGGGCTTAAGATGAAATGTCAATGTGTATGTCGATAGATCCTTCGACTCGCTTTGCTCGCTCAGGATGACATGTTCTCTGGTATTCTGAAAAACTGTTGCAAGCTGGGCATCTGTAGATTTTGCACCCAGTTCATACTGCACGGTCCACTCCTTCGGGAGATCATGGAACTCCCACTCTCCGCCTCCGGACTTACTGCGATGATAATGACCGTTCAGATTCTTCCATTCCGGCCTTTTTTTCTCCGTGATCCAGATCACCTGGGGATCCGGGCGCAGAAGGGTGTATTTCCCCCAGCGTTCCAATTTCTCGCCGGCCGAGCAATCCAGCACCTCATAGTCTTTCCATTTATCGGCAACCCACATAGTACACCTCTCAAGATCCTTCGGCTTCGCCTCAGGATGACACTTTCTTCAGTTCCTTCGGCTTCGCCTCCGAATGACACTTTCTTCAGTTCCTTCAGCTTCGCCTCCGGATGACACTTTCTTCAGTTTCTTCGGCTTCGCCTCAGGATGACACTTTCTTCAGTTCCTTTGGCTTCGCCATGACATGCTTCTTTTATAATTCAGGGACGGTTCCCGGCAAGCCGGAAACCGTCCCCGGAATGATATTTCAAACTCGGACACATTCCGTCCCAATGTCATTCGTTATTTCGTAGATATAATCTTAAAGACCTTCCGCAGGCCTCCGTCGGTTCCTTTGTAAAGAGCCATGGCTTTATATACATGTCCCGCAAAGATAACAAGTGCAAGTGCCAGAACAACCAGCAGCGCAACACCGATCAGTGCCGTTGACATGCTGATAGTGCCCAGTAGAAGTCCTGTAGGCAGGATCAACGCTGCCGTAAATGGGCACAGGAACATCCAGGTTGCTGCCGCATTGATATCTAATCCCTTGATCATCACAATGAAATAGGATGCAATCAGAATAAGAATAAATATACTCTGATTGCTGGCCGCCTGTTCCATCGTATTGGAGATTGCTCCCGCAAATGCCGCCAGAGAGGCGTAAAGAAGGATACCGAAGATCAGTACAACAACGGCAAGTATTACAGGTACAGGCTGGAATAGATTCAGGGATCCCATGTTCTTCAGGAAAACGATCACCGATGCATCCGCATTGGGGAAGAACACATCCGAAAGAACCACACCTGCAACTACGCCGCCTACCAGAAGGCCGATCCAAATGAAGAACTGCATCAGGCCCGCCGTCAGTACTCCCAGCAGCTTGCCAAAGATCAGTGCTTCCGGCCTCACAGAGATCAGCAGCGTATCCATCAGCTTGGAAGTCTTCTCCATAACGATATTCTTTGTAATGCTGGCACCATATGCCAGAACCACGAAATACATGATCATGCAAACCAGCATGGTGATGATCAGGCTGAAGGCTTCCTTGATCTTCTCATTGTTCTGCTCCTCCGCTTTGCCCTTATCCGTATAAAGACTGGTTCCACTCTTCCATCCGGCCACATCGAAAGCATCCGTTTTAATGGTCTTGGAGAACTCAGTCATATCCTGTATGCTGATACCGCGGCAGACAACGATAAACATCATGTTCATCTTCTTGATGGCATCATTATAATTCTTGGCCTTGCTTTTCTCGATGGAGGAATCATCCGGAAGAATGATGCTTGCAGAGATTTCCTCATTTTCATCCTTTGTGACAAGAAGAACAAATGACCTTTTCTCCCCCGCACTCTTTATGGTATCCAGCGCCTCGTCTACCGTTGCCGCAGGGACATAGGTAATATCCGCATAGCCGTCACCGTCCACATTCTTCAGTAAACTATAGTCCGAGACATTTCCCGCTTCATTTACAACATAGATCTTATCGGCTCCGCAGGACTCCAACTTCTTTTCCGATTCGTTCTTTGCATTCATGGAAAGGATCAGCAGGATTACGATCGGAAGAACGAAAAGGAAGATACCAATCCCGATGGTCAGAGCCTTAAAGCCTTTCTGACTCACCTGATTATGAAAGGTGAACTGAAATACTTTTCCGAAATTTTTGAACATATCCGTCACCTCCTAATTTTTCGCCGCTGCGAAGATGGATGCCAGCTTAGGTCTGCTGGAATCACTGAGTAAAAGGTTACGGTATGTCTTTGCCCCCAGCACCAAAAGGCCGATGAGGATCGCTATCTGGCTTGCAAAAGAAGCAAGTAAAATGCCCAGGCTGATCCGGCCTCCGATATAAGCTACGGGAGCCATAAAGAAAGAGAACGGCGGGATCAGGGACCCCAGTAACGCCATATCGCTTTTCATTCCAAAATACATGACACAACCCAAGTACCCGATCATGGTGATCATCATCACGCCCGTAGTTGCATTCTGCTGATCCTCTGTTTTACTGCAGGCAGAACCCATAATGCCGCTGAGCACGCCAAAGGTCAGGAGTGCGATCACGATCTCCACAAAGAAAACCGCCAATCCCTTTGCACCATAACCAGTGAAAATAGCCAGGTTGATGCCACTCTGCTGTGTGACCCCCGACATATCCAGCTTCATCACATTATGCATCAAAAAATCTACGATGTAGGATGTGAGGCCCCCGATCACTATGGTACCCGCCACAAAAATGAGCATACCCAGAACCTTTCCCAGAAGCAAAGCCATGGGACGGACACTGACCAGCAGAGTCTCTGCAAGCTTCGATGTCTTCTCTTCATTCACTGAGGAAATGATATAGGAAGCAGAAAGTGAGGAAACAACCATGATAATAAGACAGAAGCCAAGGATCAGTCCGTTAAATTCGGACTGGCTCATGGTAAAGTCCTTCTCATTATGGAACTCCGTTGCGGTAGCGACATCATTCATTGACACACCCGCGCTGACAGATTTCAGCGTATCGTCATCCAGAGACATCTGGCTCTTTCGGGTGTCCGTGAACATTTTCTCTACATAAGAGGTTGCATTGTCCAGGCTCTTCACCGAAATGTCCGAAGCATCCGCTATAATCCCGTTCACCGTATAGGACATTATTTCAGGGCGGATCACCACAAGAATATCCTTTGCGGTAAGACCAGCAATGAGTTCATCTTCCTTTGCCTCATCCTTATTGTAGATCGTGATATTCTTCGGATCCAGAAATCCCGCCTTCACCGGTTCCGTTGCAGGAGGGTTCATCATCTCCTTATCAATGGTATAATCCGTTTCATTGTAGATAAAAAGCCTGGCAGCCTCTACCTCACTGATGGAAGCGCTCATCATCCGCTGTGAACTGTTCTGGGTAGACTTGCTCATAAAATACATCAGCGGCTTCATCATACCCATCATGAAGATCATCATTACGGCTGCCACCACAAAGCCCTTATTCTTCAGAGTCTGCTTCAGAGTAAAACGAAAAACTTTTCCAAAGCCAATGAGACTGTAGATATTCTCCTTACTGTTTTGTTTCATCGGCTTCGTCACCTACCTCTCTTACAAAGATCTCATGAAGAGAAAGCTCAGAGAGATCATATTTCACAATGGGAACATTTTTCTCTATGAGTCTTCTGAGAAGCTGATTAGCCTGCTCATCTCCCGTCACACGAATCCGGTATTCATTTTCCTTCTCGGTAAGGATCTCGGCTCCCACCGCTCTGATCTCCGCGGACACATTCTGCTCCGTCTTCAGAATCAGGTTCACGCGTCCGAAGGACTTCTTGATCTCATTGAGATTTCCGGAAACAACAACCTTGGAGCGGTGAAGGATGGTGATATCCGTACAGAACTCCTCCACAACCTCCATCTGATGGCTGGACATAATGATGTATTTCCCGGCAGCGATCTGTTCCCGAACCACTTCCTTCAGAATATCGGTATTTACCGGATCCAGACCGGAGAAGGGTTCATCCAGAACGATCAGGTCCGGGTCGGAAAGCAGAGCGATCAGGAACTGGATCTTCTGCTGATTACCCTTGGACAGCATATCGGCTGTCTTTGGCTTCTGCTTCTTTGCTCTTCCCCTCTGAGAGGGCTGGCGCACACCTGCTGCAATTTCGATCTCGGCCGCCTTCTCGGGATAGAGGTACTCCTCCACCTTCAGCCTCTCCGCCAGAGAAGCAATCCGATCCGTCAGAACCTTTCCCTTCACTCCACGAAGCTCACCGAAGTACCGGATCTGATCCATCAGCGTATACTTGGGATACAGTCCGCGTTCCTCAGCAAGATATCCGATATTGCAGGTGTCAAAATTCAGGGGACCATCATTCCAACTCACCTCACCGCCTGTCCGTTCCAGCATTCCGAGGGTCATCCGGATCGTGGTACTCTTTCCTGCACCGTTACTTCCCAGAAGTGCGTAAACGCCGGGCTTGGGCAATTCAAAGGAAACGTGATCCACTACCACCTTTTCTCCGTACTTTTTAAAAAGATCCTTAACTACCAGTCCCATTCTTTTTCCTCCACATTTTACTGCGTTACATTTTCCGTAGCCTACTCATCCTCATCCCATACCCGTTCCTCCATCGGAACATATTCCTTGTGCATACCCACATACTTGTATGCCGGGCGGATGATCTTCCCGTTATTCACCAGCTCTTCAATGCGGTGAGCACACCAGCCTGAAATCCTGGCAATCGCAAAGAGCGGTGTAAAGAACTCCATCGGAATTCTCAGCATAGTATACACAAGGCCACTGTAAAAATCAACATTCGCGCATACCGGTTTCTTCATATCCCGGTTTCTCATGATCAGCTCCCTTGCCAGACGTTCTACCCGGTCATACAGTGCAAATTCCTTTTCATATCCATTTGCCTCCGAAAGCCTTCGGGCGTATTCCTTCAGGATCACGGCTCTGGGGTCGGAAATGGTATAAACTGCGTGTCCGATTCCATAGATCAGTCCGGAATGGTCAAAGCCCTCCTTGTTCAGAAGCTTCTGAAGATAAGCCTTCAGTTCCTTTTCATTCTCCCAGTCGGAAATGTTGCTTTTCAGGTCGGCGAACATCTGCTGCACCTTCAGGTTAGCACCGCCATGACGCGGGCCCTTCAGTGATCCCAGCGAACCGGCAACCGTGGAATAGGTATCTGTACTGGTACTGGAGATCACGTGTGTGGTAAATGTAGAGTTGTTACCACCTCCGTGTTCTGCATGAAGAACCAGACAGATATCCAGCACCTGCGCCTCCAGCTCCGTGTACTTCGGATCGGGGCGAAGAAGGCGGAGAACATTTTCCGCCGTGGAAAGCTCTGCCTTAGGCCGATGGACCACCAGACTGGAGTCCAGGAATTTATGACGATAGCTCTGATAACCGTAAGACGCGATCACCGGGAAACGGGCGATCAGCGACAGCGACTGATTCAGTACATGCCGGACATCTATGGAATCCGGATCCTCATCATAGGAATAAAGGGTCAGTACACAGCGTTGCAGCACATTCATGATGTTCCGGCTGGGAGCCTTCATGATCACATCTCTGTTGAAATTCTCCGGCAGGGGGCGCATTACCCCCATGGCCCTCATGAATTCATCCAACTGTTCCTTCGTTGGCAGTTCCCCAAAGAGCAGGAGAAATGTCGTCTCCTCGAAGCCGTGCTTGGTTCCGTGAAATCCCCTGGTGAGATCCATGATATTATAGCCCTGATAATAAAGCTCTCCTTCAATAGGCACCCGCTCCCCGTTCACCGACTTGAAGCCATTCACATCAGAAATCTCTGTCAGTCCTGTCAGTACGCCCTTTCCGTTGGCGTCACGCAATCCGCGTTTCACATCGTACTGAGAATACAGGCGCTGATCGATCTGTCCCGCATCCGCGCAGTATTCCGCATAGCGGTCGATCAGGTGTTGCAGTTCTTCACTCATGATCATATTTCTATCCTCTTCTATCTTCATGTAATGTCTGTTTTGCGGATCATTTATCTATGGCAACAGATCCGCACCCACACCCCGGAATGCAAAGCATCATTTTATGGATTCCTTCCGCCTGTCCCTTTTCGGCTCATCCGGAATCTCAATATCAAAAACATAACGTTCATATGCATTGATAACCCGGGTCTCCATATAGGTATCCTCCCGCTTCAGGTTTCGCCCGTAATTCAGATGGACGTGACCGTGAAGGAAAAGCTTCGGTTTGTACCGGATCAGAAGTTCCGTCAGGGCAGCAAATCCACGGTGAGGAAGATCCTCTCCGTCATTGATTCCCAAAGCCGGGGAATGGGTAACCAGAATATCAAATCCTTTCTTTCGATGGATCGTGAAAAGAAGCTTCCGTACCCGCCGCTTCATTTGCGACTCTGTGTACTGGCAGGGGCTGAAATTGTAACACATGCTCCCGCCCAGTCCCAGAATCCGGACCCCGCGATAGACATACAGCCTGTCATCAATGCACTCGCAGCCGTCCGGAGGCGTTTCTTCATAGCAACCATCGTGATTACCGTGCACATAAAGTACCGGTACTTTGGCATAGGTAGCCAGAAAAGACAGATACTGGGGAGCCAGATCTCCGCAGGAAATAATAAGATCTATCCCTTCCAGCTTGCTTTTCTCAAAAAAGTCCCAATAATATTTTGATTCGACATCTGCGATTGCCAGAATCCTCAGCTTCATTTCCCTGTTTTCCTTCTCTATCGTATATACAAACCGCCAGGACACACTCCCGTTATCCTGAGAACGTTGTCGAAAAAGATCCTTCGCTTCGCTCAGGATGACACCCCTTCCCGCCAATCCATGGACATTACCGAAAAGATTCTTCGCTTCGCTCAGGATGACACGCCTTCGTGTTATTCGGATACTTCGTCCTCGTCCTTCCGGACACCCTTAAGCTCTACAATATTCCGCGCCGTATCCTTCAAAGCTTCCGTAACAGGGATGTCCCCGATCACATTTTCGGCAAGCCATTTCATTTTCATGATCTCATCCACAGAGAGGCTTTTCCCCTCTTCACAGCAGACCTTTCCCTCCTGATCCCTGATCTCACCGGAGAAAGGAGCAAATTCCTCCCGCGCAATAAGCTGCCGTATCATTTCAATCAGGCGAACCGTTTCCGGTGGAACTTTTTTGCTGAGGATCACATCGATTACTCCGGAAGAGATACCCCACCAATAGTTGATCGCCCTGTCTTCCGACGGGATATCCGTCTTCTCCCAGGCATTATCCAGAATGATCCGGATGATACGTTCGTAGAGTACACCCCAGTTCACCACCGGCATGGCGATATTTACCGGCTGATCCTTCGTCAGCCTGTACATACCGAACTTTCGGGAAGCATGCCGCGGTGTGATCATATCCTGATCGGAAATGTAATCCACACCGTCGTTATAAAGGCTGTGATATATGGCTTCACGGGATATCTCATCCTTTTTTGTCGTCCACTCCAAATGTACCACCGCACGCGGATTCACCATCCGCGCACCCACAGCAAAGGCATTGATACTGGCTGTGATCCCGTAGATGGGATAATCCGCCAGGTATCCCAGCTGGTTGGTCTCCGTCAGGATCCCGGCCAGCATTCCGGACAAAAATTTTGCCTCATAGAGCCGGGCATAATAGGTTCGGATATAGCGGTGGCTGGTGTTCAGGGAACAGTTCAGCACCTTGACCTGCGGATATTTCACCGCAATCTTCAGACTGGCGTCGATCTGCTGGGATGAGGTTGTAAAGATTACCCTCGTTCCCTCCTGCTCGATCAGCTTCTCCATGGCTTCCACGGCCTTTTCTTCTGTATCTGCGGTCGTGATCTTCAGGGTACTAACCTTTGCACCGAAGACCTCCTTCAGATGATTCCGCCCCAGCTCATGAGCATACAGCCAGTCGGAAGCAGAGGGATCCCGATCATAGATAAATGCGATATTCAGTGGCTTCGCTTCTGTAGGCTCTTTTCCAAGAACCCGGGTCAGTAAGGTTTTCTTTGCCACCGGGGGATCCAGTGCCACCTCAACCTCCTGATCCTCCCCCTTATTCAGCAGGAGAAATTCCTCCCACATTTTCCCGATATTCTCCTTCAGCTCGGTATCCGACATTCCCATCACTGTCTGATAACCCTGCAGGGAAACCAGTGCCAGGAAGGCATCGCCTGTAGTCAGATTAGCGAGCTTCTTCCCGCCTTTTTCTTCATAGGCTTTGGAAAAACGGTAATACGCTGAGGTCAGGTTCTGCACCTGGGTATCGTTCCATGTCAGCTCCGGCGCCCGCGGATCCGTTCCCGCTTCCTCCATCAGCTTCTGAAAATTGCCTTCTTTGGAAAACCAGATAAAATTTACCCCGGTCTTCCGGTTGAAATCCATGAATTCGTAATAAATGCGGATAACACGTTCATTGGTCTTCTGCGGGATCTTCCGGGTCACAATGGCCGGTACCGAAACCGCGTCGAAGAATTTCAGCACACTGACCCTTTTATTTCCTTCTACCACGTAGTAATAATTCAGATATTCAAAAACCTTGATAGGGTCATGAATCCCTTCCTCCATATGGGCATCGCAGAGGAAGGACCATTTCTGGGCAAATTCCGTTTCCATCTCCAGAAGGGGCATGAAATTACAGGAAAATGAACTGGCGCGCCCTGACGTAGCCGTTCCCACTACACGGTCCAGCGGGATCGTGACAAGACCGAGATTCACCTCGCCTCTTATGCTCTTCCCGGCCAGAATATCATCCAGCACAGGAAGATTCGGACTCTTCCCTGCAGCCGCAGCTGCCTTATCTGCTTTCTCTCCCAGTTTTTTTGCTTTTTCATATTCGATGTGTGACATCGCATCCAGCTCCTGTTACAGTAAATCCTCAATTTCCAGCTGCCTTCCTTCCGTATGGTTCTCATACCGCCGTCGGAAATCCTGGATTTCTTTTTTGTCACATATTATACTTGCTTCTTTCGTTCTGTCAACGAGATAACGCAGAAGCTCCTTCTGATTCTCGGGAACCAGTTCATTTTCCTTATCCCCGTAATTGGTGATCAGCTTCAGAGCAAGCGCGGAATCCCTTCCCCGAAGGAGACGGTAAAAATGTTCCCTGCTTCCGTTCTGTAGCTGCGTCTTCATATCCCGGTGCTCCAGATAACACATATGATGATCCCTGGCCAGCTGAAGCACCATGCCAAGTGACGTGATGGTATCGTTCACTCCGGGAATAATGGGATCCACCAGAAGAATGGTCGTAATTCCCGCCTTCTCCAGCCCTTCCAGAAGCTGCAGACGCTCGGAAAGCCCCAGCTCACCTTCAATCAGCCGAAAGGCATCCATCTGTAGCGTGGGCAGGGGAACCGTCACCACTACCTTTGTTTTACGGTTGATCTCCTGAAGGATATCCAGATCCCGCAGTAAAAGGGAATACCTGGTCTGAATCGACACACCAAAATCACAACGATCCAGCACAAAAAGGCAGCGCCGCATGATTCCCAGACTTTTCTCTACGGCATTGTAGGGATCCGACAGACTTCCCACAGAAACCATTCCACGGCTTCGCTTCTTCCGCAGCGTCACCTCCAGAAGTCGGTCCGCATCCGGTTTCACCCCCAGTTCTTCCGGATTCTCTACCCGGGCAGTCCGCGCATAGACCGGAGATACAAGGCAGTGATCCGTGGAGCCACGGTAAATATTGAGTCCGTTCTGCGGCGTCAGTATGGTTTTCGCTTCAATGGTATACATAGGACGTCCCTTTCCCATTCCGGTTAGATCCTTTGCTTCGCTCAGGTTGACATCAAATAAAATCGAAGGTGGCCTGCTCGTAACTGAGTTCCTGATATTCCGGCAGTTCTTCTTCATTTCTGCTGCTGTAACGAGTAACCACGGTGATGGCCTTTCCATCCGCCATCTGCTGCCCCAGCACATAGTTCACATCAAACCGGCCGGTGATCTCCGGCGTAGCACCGCGGGAAGGTACGATCAGCTGCACATGATTGGCAGAAAGAAGCGCGAAAATAGGTTCCCAGATATAGATATCCTTCGCCGCGCCAAAGGGATTATCGATGAAAACCGTCTTCGTCAGTTCACCTGCATCCTGTGGCGCATACATACCCGCAATATAATTGATGACAGAAATAAGAAACTGGATGTAAATACCCTGAGACTGACCGGTACTTCCGACAGCCTCCTCATATTTCAGATACCTGCTCTGTTCCCGGATCCGTTCCCTCTTATAAAGCTGCAGATGAATCTTATTCATATCCGTCACGATGACGCCGAAAAGCTTCTTCAGCGCCAGCTCCGAGGAAAGGAACTTATGCTGCTCCTCCTCCGTGGCCCTCTTATCCGCCTCTGTCACCATGCGGTCGATATGTTCCGCCATCCGCTCCCGTAAAAATTCGTCCTTCACATAGGGGATGGATAGCTTCACCATACGGATCATCTCTCCGTCCATGCGGATCTGAGACAGCTGAGGCAGCTTTTCCAGTTCGGTCCGCACATCCAGGCAGCGCTCCAGGCACTGTTCCACAAAATTCTCCTTCAGCTTCTCCATATCATGGATGCCCTGCTCCACACGGGAACGCTCCAGCTGGATCAGCTGTTCCATTTCCGCAAGACGCTTTGCCAGCTGTTCCGCATCGTCCCGATTTCCCGGAAGCTCCGCATCATCCCGAACGGAATTGGACAGCGCCGCAGCCCCCATTTCCATCAGCGTCTGCGTAACCTGTCCCTTGGTACGCAGCATCTGGCTTCTTGCCCGCTCCAGTCCCTTTTCGTTCCGGTCCAGGCGTACCAGCAGCTCCTCGAAATCCGCCTGCAGATCTCCTTCCTCATCCCGCACGGTCACGTTGGAAATGTCGATGTGATTCCGTTCGATCAGCCTTCCTGCCTCTCGATACAGACCGTCCCATTCCTGGCTCTGCTTCTGGAAGGATTTCAGTTCCTCTCTGGCTGCCTTTAGCTTCTCCTTTGCGGAAGCACATTGTTGCTCCGCCTCGGGTATGGCACGAACCATTTCCTCCGGAGTAAGGGAGACCGGTTCAAACTCCCCGAATGCGTCCCGGTAATTCCGGACGGCATAAAGAACGCCGCCCTGCATCCGGTCTGCCTCAGCCTTTTCCGCAGCCAGTTCCTTCTCGGCTTTATCCAGATCCTCTTTCTTCTTTCGAAAGGCCTCCTCCCTTTCCCGTAGTTCCGCGGGATTTCCGGGCAGTATTACTCCTTTCAGGTAGTTTTCCTCCAACATTTCCGAATCCACCCGGCGATCCAGGATACCCTGCCGCAAGCGGGCGATACCGCTTTCCACAGACTCCCGAAGCAGTTTTCTCTTCAGGCGGAGCTCCTCCGCATTTTCTGCACTCTGCTTCCAAAGCCGGAAACGGGCCGTAAGCTCCTCACGGCTTCCCTTTGCAGGTTCAGCGCCCTCCGCCTGCCAGGGTGCATATTGTTCCTGCCAGGTTATCCGCAGGAGGGTCAGCGCTTCCTCAAGCTTTGCGGCTGCACTCTGCAGCTGTGCCCTCTCCTGCAAACCGCTTTTCTCCGCATCCTCACTGTCTCGAAGGACACGCTCCAGACGATCCTTTGCACTCTTCTGCTCCCGCAGCTGTTCCTGAATGCCGCTTTCCTGCCGGTCCAGCCGGATCAGGGCCTTCAATGCCTCTTCATCCTTGCGGAGAACCGACAGCCTTTCCTCCGCATCTCCCAACTGCTGCATCAGGGAGAGCCTTTCCTGCCGATCCTTACGTATGGTATCCGCCAGTTCCGCCACTGCCTTTTCCAGTGCGGGCAGTTCCTCTGCCGAAAGATGCAGGGTTTCCCGTATCTCCTCAAGCAGAAAGGCAAGGTCCTTCTTCTCTGCCGTTACCGCATCCTGTAAATAATCTCTTTCGGTACGTACATTTTCCGTCTGATCGGAAAGACTCTGCAGAAGCTGTTTTTCCGTTTCCTCCGAAAGGAAGAATTTCTTTTCCCGAACAACGGAGAACGCCTTATTCTCCGTATCTTCCGCCTCTTCCGATGCCGTAAGTCCGCCCAGCGCATCCCAGTCATAGATCCGCACCAGCTCACCGCCCACCTCCATATGGGACAGCTCCCTGTCCTCCTGAAGCTCTTCAAAGCCCCGGGCTACAATGCCGTAGGGAAGTTCCGGACGCAGCGAAAGAAGCCTCTCCCGTTCCTCCCGGGGAAGCTGCGCCAGATAATCCATACCGAACATGGCTGAGGTTCCATGCCTCGTGGAAATGTACCCCAGCACACGATCCACTCCGTCGGAGAGGGAAATGAGCCTCCCTTCCCGGATCTCTTCTCTTCTTTTTTCCAACCGGTGCAATTCCTGTTCCAGCTCCGAGAGCCGTGTCAGATCACGGGAAAGTTTTCGGTAAACCGCATCGGCGATTTCAGATCTTTCCCTGCCGTCAGCAGGACCTCCATCGCCCGGTTTATCCCCCGCCTGGTAGATCCGTCCCAGTTCCCGGATCCGTTCTTCTCTTTCCGCTTTACCGGACTGTTCCCGCTCCGCATACTGAAGAAGCTGTCGCAGGACATCCAGTTCTTCCTTCTTTTCCCTGTATTCCTGTTCCTTTCCTTCCTCTTCTTCCTCACTGAAGGCGATTCTTCTCTGCAGCTCCCGGATCAGTTCCTCCTTCTCCTCCGCCTCCTTCTCACATTCGGAAAGCCTTATGGAGAAAGGCGTAAGACTTACCTCGGAAAGGCTCTCCCTCAGCGCCTCCCGCCGGTCCGCCGCTTCCTTTCTTTCCACAGCCAACGCCGCCGTATCGCGCTCCAGAACTGCCAATTCGATCCTGGCATCCAGAAGTGCCTTTTCACTCTTTTCCTGCCTTACCGTCAGCACGCTGAGACGTTTTTCAGTTTCCTCTATCTTACACCGAAGCTCATTTTCTTCAGCATCCATATACCGGCGGATTCCCTCCACCACCGGCCCGATCTCGGCCGGACGATCCTCCGTCTCCTCCAGCAGAAGCTGCTCTCTCTTCCGTTCTTCCTCTTTCAGTGTCAGATAATCCAGTTCTGACCGCCTGTACAGGATAGCCTGCTCTTCTGCCCTATTCTTCTCCTTCTCCGCACAAAGAAGCGCTTCCTTCCGGTCCACCTCCTTCCGCTTTTCTTCATATTCCTGTTGTAAACCGGTGGCTTTCAGCCGTTCCGTATAAGCTCTCAGTTCCTCCGTCTCCGCCTCCGCCCGGGTCACACAATCCTGCAGACGGGACATTTCCTTCTCACGGCCCGCATGACGGGCATCCAGTGTGAGATAGATCCCTCCCAGTCCGGAAAGGATATCCTCCCGCTCCGCATAAATCCCCGCAAAGGATTGAATCCGGTCCCTGAACAGCCTGAGAAGCTCCGCTTCATGGTCAAATGTGCTGATGTCCTTTTTCTTCTCCGCCAGCTCCCGAAGCTGTCCGCGAATCTCCATCAGCAGCTTCGCAGCGGAATCCTCCTTCTGATCATCCTGCTCAGTCTTTACCCTGTTGGCCTTCTCAATGATCTCTTCGATCAGAAGATCTTCCACCACCCGGCGTGTTGTGCGGTAATGTGTCTCAAACCAGGCCCGTACATGTCCTTCAGTCTGGTTAATACCCCTGATGATCTCCCACTGACTTTCAACGATCCCGTACCGGGCAATGAAACGCTGGTACTCTCCCTTCCGGTCAAAAATGAATACCTTCAGCCGGTTCTCTCTGCGCGCCAGATCGTGCAGATAATTCTTCAACGCCTGATAGGTCATTCGATTCTCGCCCTCTGAAAGAGGCAGATTGATGATGTCGTATTTTCCGTATTCCTGATAGAAAATGCAGTAGTTAAAATACTCCACCGATGCCACATCCCGTTCTGTCTCTTCCATGCGGTCTCTTGCCTTGCGGGCGCAGAAGCCTGTGGTCAGATAGCGAAACCCGTCTGTAATATTCCGGCTGTCCAGCTTCCATTCCACCAGGGAATGGATCGTAGTATTGCCGCAACTTTCCCGGAAAAGCTTCTCCAAAGGCTGTTTTTCATCCAGTGTACAGTTGGGAAGCATACACTGCATGAGCAGCAGCATCAAAACGCTCTTACCTCCGCCATTGGCCAGATCATAGAGCGTATTTCTCCCATAGAGACGCATGGTGAAATCATCATACTCCTGGGTTCCGAAATTATATTTTACGTTATTTACCCGGATCCGGTTGATACTGGGCATGGGTTAACCTCCAAATGAAATGAAACGATATACACCACGGCGCCCTGGAGCCGGCCACCAGTGTCTTTCTCGGCCCGGCTCGCGCCTTAACTGCGGGTGCCCCTAGCGGCACTAGGCTTCCCGCTTCGCCTAAGCTCGCGGATTGCCAAGTGCCGAGACCCGCAATGACCTCGCAAGACACTGTGAGCCGACTTATCCGGCGCCTGTATGGTTCAATTTATAGTTCCGGCCAGAATTCCCCAAGCAGAGTTTAAAATCACTCTTTTTTCGCAAGCAGGGAACTCAATCTTCCCTTCTCGTCTTCAAAATACCCCTCCGCCAGAGCGCGGAAACGGTCTGTGGGATAGAAGCGATCCTCCGTGGAAAGAAAGAGCTTCTCTCCCTGCAGGAAATTCATGGTAAGCTTCACGATTCCCATGCGGGAGCTGCGGCCTGCTTTATTTCTGTCAGCATCATCATTTGCCGAAAGGGGCAGCTCATGCCAGAGCAGAGCAACCGACTTGAAGCCCTCCTTTTCCTTCTCTCCCAGAGACTCATACACATCCGTTTCCTTCACGATCGCTTCCGCGGCCGAACTTACGGCCTGAAGCAGTTCCTCCAGCCGGATATAATCCCGGGTCTGATACGTGGCTGAATCCGTGTAGAAACACAACAAAGCCTGATAAATGATAAAATATACCAGATAGAGCTCACGATTGATCCTAAGGCCCAGGAGACGCTTCAGATCGTCATTTGTGTAGCCGAACACCTTATTGCCTTCCCCTGCTGTGACAAAAAGTGCTTCATTATATTCATATACTGTGATGTTCAGCCTTCCGAACAGCTTCGTAACCAGCTCATAAACCTCACTGTTCCCATAATAAGCCTGGTAGAGTTCCGCTGTAGCCGGACGGTTTTTCGCTATGTCTCCCCCCGACAAAAGGAGACTGAAGATCTCCATGGCTGTTGTGATCGTTTTATCTTCCAATGATTATTCCTCCCGGTTGCACTAATCCTGTATCCACTCATGGTGAGCCTTCTCTCCTGCAGTCCTCGAAGGTCATCATCCGTACACGTCCGCCCCGGATACCATTTTCCTCCGGGAGCTCCACCATTTCATTTCCATACAGAATACGAAAATGAATCGGTCGGAATCTTTCTTTTTCCTCTTCTGTGAAAAGCTCAGCCGCATAGCCCTCCAGAAAGGTTTCGGGCTGTGAAAGGCTTTCGGAAAGAATGTACTCTTCCTTTTTGGCAAGGTGTACCAGAAAAGAGAAATAATCCCGGTTCCGGAAGACCTCCTTGCCGAAACGGGTTTCCAGGATTGCATTCAGCTCAGGGAGTGTGATGGTATTCCACCGAAGGATGCGCTCCAGAAGTTCCCTGAAAAGGAAGGCAAAATTCTGTCCCACCACCCGGGACATCTTTTCATCCTCATACTGAAAATCAAGATCCGGCTTCAGCGCCTTCCTCTTCTCCTGCTCCTCCTCCGGCAGCTGGACTTCGTTCACCAGCTTATCGATCGAGCGAATGGAAAAAGATCTTCTCTTCCTTGGCAGCAGAAAGGGGGCGATCACACGCAGCATGTCCTCCGGTCTGTCCTCCCGGATAAGAGTCCGAAGAGCTTCCCTGAAATCAAAGGCCGGACGCAAAGCCTTCAGCTTCGCACGTTCCGTCATTTCACCGGCCATACGGGAAAGGCCTGCCGCCTCCTCCATCAGAAGGCGATGACTCTCGATGGTTTTCTTCAGTTCGGTTTCCAACGTCATGATCTCGGGAGATGAGAAACGTGCTGCAGCCTGATCCACCAGTACTTTATTCTGTTGAAAGGATTTACGTTCCTGATCGAACCATTTGGAGATCCGTTCCATATACGCCCGGCTGCGGGCCAGTCCTGTGGGCAGATCCTCCCTGAGCAGCCTCACCACTTCCTCCCGTTCCTTCTTCAGAAGTCCAACCTCCAGATTGATCCTCCGGATCACATCAATACCACCGCTGAAATTCCGGCTGCGGATCATTTTCGAAAGCAGAAGCTGTTCCGTGGAAATGGTGCTCTCATCTCTCATCTCTTTCGTAGAAAGATAGAATTCAATTCCATCCGCCGTGATGGAATAAACAACCTCTCCATCCTGTACCCTGCCTTCAATGAGCCGGACAAAGCCTTCCCGTCTCGTGTGGCTCTCCGGGTCGTAGAAGGGAAAGATAAAAGGCTTTCCGTCATTCCGGATCCGATCGAAGAGATAACGCGCAAGCTCCTTTATTTCTTCTTCCGCGGATCCTGCCTTCGTCCGCACTCCGTCCTTCCCAGTCAGTCCAGGCGTTTCCGACATGCCATCCGTTCCGGTCTTCTCCGTCATCTTGAGCGAAGCGAAGGATCCCCCCGTCCTGCCGTCTGTAAAACATTGCGGAAAATCCCTCTTCAACAACCGGCTTAAAAAACGTTCAATCTCCTCATAACGGGACATTTTCCCATGATAATGATTCTCCTCGATCAGATACCGGAGAAGAGCCATCAGGATATATCCCATATCCATCTCCCGGTACTGCCCGTCTTTATACTGAGCCAGCGATGTTTCAGACAGCACAAAGAACGGATAGTACTTTTTCAGGTACAGCATCCGTTCTTTTTCACTATGCAGTATTTCATTGATCAGGGCATGCCCTTCAGCCATTACGCAATCCTTCCTGCGGGATTATGTGCCTCTTTACATACATTGTAACTGTTCAGCATTTTTCAGGATCTCACGAACAGAGCCCCATTTCAATATATTGTACCAAAAATAAAACCGTATCACAAGAACTTGCGTAATAAAATGATGACAGAGTCAAATGCCACAATCACATCAGCAACCATAATTAACCCACAGTATCCACTAATCAGCAGAGCAAAATCAAACGTGCGAAAAGCCATTGAAAGTGTCACCCACCGAATACTGCACGCGTGATGTATGTGATGCAAATCATTACCCGAGGATAACGAAAGAAGGCTATCCCGTAAAATCCGGAACAGCCTCTCTCATTATCTGTAGTTTGTACAAATACCCTTCTTGTTAAACGTGTAAACTTTTCCATCGATTGTTTCATTACAGTTGATTGCCACCGTACCGTCCGGTCTTGCGTAATACATGTTATCTTTATAGGGTATCCACCCGGTGAGCATCTGACCATTCTTGTTAAAGCCATAGTAGTCATTTCCGATCTTCTGCCAGCCGGTCACCACCTTGCCATCTTTAACTGCGTAGTACTTATTACCATTATAATCGATCCACCCGGTCTGTAGAGCGCCGGTTGTCTGATTCATAAAATAGTAATTTCCCGCCACCTTCACAAATCCGGTCTGCATCGCTCCCTTCTTGAAGTAGTAGATATTGCCGTCAATCATGTTCACACCATTTACCATCTTGCCGCTGCTTGCAAAATAAAATCTGTTCTTCTCGTAGTCCAGCCATCCGGTGTGCATCGCTCCACCTTTTTCAGGATCCAGATAGAAAACTCCCTTTGACGTCTTAAGTACACCAGTCTGCTGGATACCTTTGCTATTGAAGTAGTATACGTTATCCGGAAGCCGCAGTGTTCCTTTGACCATCTTTCCGTCATCTGCAAAATAGTATCTGTTCTTTTCATAATCCAGCCACCCGGTCCACATTCTTCCATTTTGCGGGTCAAAATAATAATAACTGCCGTCTGCCCGGACCACACCTTTAGCCATAGCCCCTGTCACAGGATCCATGTAATATACTATGCTTCCAAAGCGGAGAAAGCCGGTTTGAAGCACGCCATTTTCATCAAAATAGTACGCTTCATCATCCAGGTGCAGCCATCCGGTTTGCCTGCCCCGATAACCGTTCAGATAATATCTCTTTCCATCGATTTCCTGCCATTCGGTCAGGAGCATCCCATCTTCAGCCATATAATATATTTGTCCCTTGTCAGATGTTATCCATCCGCTCTTTATCTGTGTAACCGGCCTGTAGGGATTCACAGTGCAGAAGACCGGTGAAGAATCGCATGTATAATACCAGTGCACACGTCCGTCACTGCAGAATATAGGCTCACAATCAGATAACCTAGCGCTCAGGCTTCCGATCTCGGAGCATACATTTCCGGAACCATCAACCAGAACATATTTAACCACCACACCTTCAGCCAGATAATTGGATAATTCTCTATCCGTAGAGCTTTCCTCCCATAACACCAGGAACTGGTGATCATTGAGCTTAACAATATACGGGGTTCCCACATTTACAGGGTCTGAATCGGAATAAAATGTAAGCTGTTTATTATCTGCATGCCTCAGGTCCTTATCCGTGATCCCAATATATGCATTCCGGTTCAGTGCCTTTTTGGAAGTATCAAGATTATACGTTACCAGGATATTGTCTGAAGACATTGCCGCTCCGCCGATGGCAAATCCGGTATAATTAATGTGCATATTCGATAAACTTCCGTCTTCATTTCTTACAGAGTTTTCTATAACATATCTCAATCCCTTTGCATTTACAAACTCTTTATTAAAAGCCGTATCAAGATCATGCTTTGAAGCTTCAACACCCCCCACCTGATATGCTTCCTCGTGATCTATCCTGTATATATAATTTCCCTCACACATGACAAACTGATTATTGGAATGCGAAACATAGCCTTTCATTACACCTATCTGCTGCATCCTTTCCTCATTGATCGCCAGCGAAATGCTTTCCTGATGATTCAGGCCATCACTTAATTTATACATGGTATGTGCTGCATGAATATACAGTACCCCGTTATACTCTGTCATACGAAGAGTCCCAAAATCGAAAATTCTGTATGTATCCAAACCGTAAAGCGATAAGGATGCCTGTCTTTTCCAGTTCTTGTCATATTTCACAACCCGAAGCACTTCAACCTCGTCACTTTCACCCGTATTATCATGTCCGTACACAATATAGTTAGCATCAGCGGCGCTGTAAAAACCTCCAAACTTAGGTAACTCGGGTTCTATAGAAGCAAGCATCTGCCTGTAAGCACCGTCTTTTGCAAACTGTTCGACGATCACCTTACCATCTGCATACTCTATCCGATCAAGATAACCCTCCTTATCCTCATAGAGATATGCTTTGTAAACATAGGACCAAATGCTGTAATTATAACCTTTATTATTTGATACCGTACCATCCGATGTTACAGGCCAGGGAGTATCTTCATAATCTGCATCATCTTCAACCCTGATCTCAATCGTTGTACTAAGACCCGTACTATATTCAGCCGTTATGACAGCCGTTCCGACACCCATACCGAAAACTATACCAGCACTGTCTACTGTCACCACCTTAGTATCCCCTGAACTCCACTTTATAATCTCTTCCTTGGAACTGTTATCACTGACAGTCAGCGTCATGGATTCATTTCTTTTCAGTGAGGTGCTTTCCGAAACAATCTCCATGGTTGTCGCATCACTCATAAGCTGGTATTTCTCAAATGAGAATTCTCCAGCCTCGCTTCGCTCCAAAATATGAAGCTGGTCACCGATCCTGTACATGGAGAACACATGCTCCTTAGTCCTTGGATATACACATATTACATCTCCGTTAAGATCATATTCCTTTATGGTCTTATCTCCCGTATAAACAAGAAATGAATCATGCTCCGGGCTGTATATTGTTCTCATACCGAAGCTGAGCTCGTGATCACCCGCATAATCCTCCGGATATTCACGATTTGCCCAGAATATCGCTTTAGCAGTTGATTGTGAGTCAATATAGTAGTTTGCAGTCATTTTAAATACATCCAAAGCATTCGAATCAAAAAACGAAGTTACTCCGGTCAAAGTCGTCGCCAGATATCTGCCTTCAAAAAGAACCGGCGGATGAGCAGCAGAATAAGACGGCCAATAATACACTATCGAATGATGCTCCAGTTTTGTTTCTCCATCCTCTTCATAAAGGAGACACGCTTCAGCTTCCAGTCCTGTCGATTTAAGAGATGATGTTACCTCTGCATAAAAATTACCGTTTGTAGCATCGAAGCCGTCAAAATGGGTTATAAACGTATACGTTTCAACCGTGGTTTCTATCTCACCTTTTTCATTCGATATAAAAAGATGCCTGTCCTCATCTGAATAATACATCCTTCCGTCGGGGGCAACGCCCAGAGCCAGAGCCTTTGTGATTCCAGGGCAATACTTCTCTTTTAATGAACAGGAATTCATGTCATAGATATATACAGTTCCCTCCCCCACATTACTGAGCAGAAACAGCATATCCCCATGCTGATAGTAATTGATTATGGACATATCACCAAAATCAAAGACGATATTTACGGCATAATCCTCCATAGAAATAAAATAAAGTACATTCTTTTTCAACACATAAAAACCGTTATTACATTCATTCGGAAAAATACCGATAGTATAGTATTTTTCTGAGGAAAGACCGGAAAACAACGCATCCGGATCAACTATTGGAGTTATTATTTTTCCATTATCATCTATAGAATATACGATACCGTTAATCTTCAAAGTCGTATATCCCGTAAAATCCATGCCACTGTACAGTTCATAGTCCGCATTAAGCCCGGTCATCCCAGTAATCCCGCTGATATCCAGAGTTTTAAGCCGGTTCCCCAGGCAGTTTAAAAACTTCAATTTACCTGAATGACTGAGATCAAGGCTTTCAAGGACATTATTCTGACAGTGTGCATATGTAAGAGAGCTATTTTTACTGAGGTCCAGCTCCTGAATATGATTTTTGCCGCAAAACAGGTATATGAGATAAGGCTGACCCGTAACATCCAGACTGGCGATATAATTATTTTCACAATTGATCGTATTTAAAGAACAACTATTGCCCACGTTCAGTGCATCGATACAGTTATTACTGCAGTCTAACTGGTAAAGCTTATCGTTCCCGGATATATCCAATGAAGTAATGGCATTGTTTGAACAGATCAGATTCCTCAGATTCGGATTGCTGCCCGTATCCATACAACTGAGCCGATTTCTGTCACAGTTCAGATTAATGAGCGTACTATTATTGCTTATATCGAGTACTTCCAGATGATTGCTATCGCATCTCAGATCGGTCAGTTCAGTCAGCATACTGATATCAAGCTTCTTCAAACCGTTTCCGTCACATACAAGCTTTGTAAGTCCGGTATTATTGCTTACATCAAGCTCGGAGAGATGGGAGGAGCTGCATTCAAGTATTCTTAATTTTGTATTTTGGCTGACATCCAGTTTCCCCAGTTCATAATCCACTATTGTTAATTCCTCGAGCTCAGCATTCCCGGAAATATCAAAAACCGTCATATCATTTGACTTAATTGAAATCTTCTTAAGCTCGTTAAAAACACCTATTCCTGTCAGATCCTTTACCTTCAGCCATCCCGGAGTAAACTCCGTCACCGCATCGATCTCCGCTTCTGTCAGAAATCCATCCCCGTCTGTATCGTAGTTCTGCGACACATAGTTACGGAATGTTTCATCCGGAAATGTATCCGCATCAATACTTACGTTTCCGTTATCTGCATTTGCACCAAATGGAATTGCAAGTGTCAGTACACTGCCAAGTACAGCTCCGAATATACCTTTATGCCATTTTCCTATCATAACCAGACCTCCGTTTTTTAACCATCGTGATGAGACCACGAGTGAAAAGCTGATATAAATCCTCTTTATAGCAAAACCCATGATTATCCAAAAAAGGGAGAATCCTTCAGGCATCTGGCGGATCCTCCCTTTTGCTTTCCTTAGTCTACATTCATGCAAACGCCTTTTTTATTAAATGTACAGCTTACGCCATCTATCTCAATGGTACAGTTGATGGCCACCGTTCCGTCCGGTCTTGCATAGTACTTATTTCCTTTGTAGAGGATCCAGCCGGTGAGCATCTGGCCCTTCTTGTTGAAGCCATAGCAGTCATCACCGATCTTATACCAGCCGGTTACCATCTTGCCATTGTCTGCAAAGTAATATTTATTTCCGTCCTTATACTCCAGCCAGCCAGTGTGCATTGCGCCGGTCTTCGGATCCAGATAATAAACGCTGCCGCCCAGCTTCAGTACGCCAGTCTGCATGATACCCTTACTGTTGAAGTAATATACCTTCCCGTCTATCGTTTGAGCGCCGGTCCGCATGATTCCGTCATTGCCCATGTAGAATGTCTTCCCCTTCAGTGTCAGCCATTCCTTATGCATCACACCGTTCTTCTCGAAGTAATAGGTCTTCCCATCGATCACCTGAACGCCGGTCTGCATGGAACCGTCCTCAAGACTCAGATAATAGGTGTTCCCCTTCAGGGTAATAAACCCTGTCTGCATCACGCCGGACTTGTTGAAGTAGTATACCTTGCCGTCGATCTTCTGTGCACTGGTCAATGCTACGCCATTTTTATAGTAATACTGTTTTCCCTCTATGGTCTGCCATCCGTCTGTATCAACCACCTTTTCTGTAATTATTATGCTATCAGGTGAAACCACGAGTACCCTTCCATTATCATTATATTCAATCCAGGACTCCGGATTTGTTGTCCAACCATCGCCTTCTTTATATAGTTTTATCAGGAATGGGTTGTTCGAAATGTCCAGTATGGCAATATCGTTTCCGTCACACGTTAACTCCTCTAATTCCGGGTTCTTACTGATATCGATTTGGGTCAATTGATTATGTGAGCAGCCTAAATATGCTAATTCCCCATTAGCGCTTACATCCAACGCGGTCAGCTGATTTACTGAACAATCCAGATTTATTAAGGCCGTGTTATTACTAACATCCAGAGTAATAAACTGATTCTCACGGCAGAATAATGATTCCAACTGTTTATTCCTGCTTACATCCAGACTTGTCAGTCTGTCGCCAGCACAATTTAAAAACGTCAACTTATCATTATGAGTTACATTCAAACTCGTCAAGCCTGTATAACCGGGTTCAAACATACCAGAACAGGTTAAACTTACTAAAGCAGAATTATAGCTCAAATCCAGACTTGTCAAATGGTTGTTATCACAGGAAAGGCTCTCCAACGCCTTGCAGGAACTCACATCAAGCTCAGACAGTTCATTCCATCCACAATTCAACGATTTAAGCGACTCACAATTCTTCAGATTAAGCTTCGAAATATGATTATTCTCACAATTGAGTTCTTCCAAAGCTATTCCCTCTCCGAGATACAACTCTTTGAGATGCCCTACTTCACCAACCGGTCCAGGATCATACGACACATCCAAAACGCGGAGCAGAATATTACTGCTAACATCCAGTGATTCCAGATAAGTATCTCTGCATTCAAGAATTTCCAATGCAGTAAAATACTCCACACCTGTCAGATCACTTATCCCCTTAAAAGAAACATCTATTGCGTCTATCTCTTCGATTTCTTCCAAAGACAGCCACTCGTCACCATTCTTATCAAAGGTCTCCGACACGTAATTCCTGAAAATCTGATCAGGAAAGTTTTTCTCATTGATCCCTATTTCTCCCGTTGCGGCATGTGCACCAAATGATATCGCTGCCAATGCGCCGATAACTGCTGCACCCGCAAGAGAACATCTCAGTTTTTTCTTCATAAACTCCTCCCGTCTTTCTCATTATCTGTAATTTGTGCAGACACCTTTCTTGTTGAACGTGTATACCTTTCCGTCTATTGTTTCAGTGCAATTGATCGCCACCGTACCGTCCGGTCTTGCGTAATACATATTATTCCTGTACGGGATCCACCCGGTATCTGAGATACTCAGAGCCGCATTTCCTTACGGATTCGTGCAGATGCCGTTCTTGGCAAATGTATATTCCTTCCCGTCAATGGTGATGGTGCAGTTAATTGCTACCTTACCGTCTTTTCCTGCGTAATACTTATTACCCTTATATTCAATCCAGCCAGCCTGCAATGCGCCGGTTGTCTGATCCAGATAATAGTAATATCCCGCCACCTTCACAAATCCGGTCTGCATCGCACCCTTCTTGAAGTAGTAGGTATTGCCGTCGATCTTCTTCACACCGTTTACCATCTTGCCGTTACTTGCAAAGTAATATCTGTTCTTCCCATAATCCAGCCAACCGGTGTGCATCGCTCCACCTTTTTCAGGATCCAGATAGAATACTCCCTTCGATGTCTGAAGGACGCCTGTCTGCAGGATACCTTTGCTATTGAAGTAGTATACGTTATCCGGAAGCCGCAGAACCCCCTTGACCATCTTACCATTATCAGCAAAATAGAATCTGTTCTTTCCATAATCCAGCCAGCCGGTATGCATTGCTCCACCTTTTTCGGGATCCAGATAGAAGACCCCCTTTGATGTTTTGAGTACTCCAGTCTTTAATACCCCTGTCTTTTCGAAATAGTACGTGTCATCGCCAATCTTGCATACTCCGGTTACCATCTTGCCGTTTTCTGCAAAGAAGTATGTTTTGTCTATAATATCGATCCAGCCCTTCTGCATTTTCCCATCGTCGTCGAAATAATACATATTACCGTCAATAGCCTTGAGGCCGGTGATCATTGTACCATTCTCATCATAATAATACTTATCCACGCCATCAGAATACCAACCAGAATTAACTCCATCTGTGCAATGGATGACAGCCCTGCTCAGGCAATCATTTAAATGATTTGTTCTATCAATATCGATTTTACTCCACTGTTCCTTTGTATCATTATAATACACATGCTTAAGGCCTGTATCATAAAACGCACCCATGCCTATGGTTTTTAGTGTGGATGGTAAAGATACACTTTCCAGGTAAGCACAATCATAAAACGCCTTATCGGGTATATTGATGATTCCCTCATCCATTACTACAGTTTTCAGTGTCGTTTTTAATACAAATGTTATACCAAAACCACCCTCATCTTTATACCCTGCCGATATCGAATCATCCATTACTCCTGTTTTTCCTGGAGTCAAATGCATTCTGTTAATTTCATGAGAATCTAAAACCTTATAATACTCATGATCTACCGGTATTGTGATCTCCTCAAGCGGACATCCCGCAAATGAATAATCA
>JAFXZW010000102.1 GCA_017541035.1 Eubacterium sp.
ACCCGCCGAACACGAATGGCGTAGTCATTTTGCACAGCAAAATGACGGGAGCCGTGAGTGTTCTCGCAGCACATTGCACACGTAGTGTGCGTGCTGCGAATCATCAGCTGGGGGCAAAATACCTTTTGACCCCAGCATCATTATATGCAAGCACGGTGAAAAGATGTCATTTCCGGTGTGTGACATGCTGCGGGAACCGAAAAATGTAAACTATTCTTGCGCAAACCGAAAATGATGCAATATAATGGTGACAGGGTCAGCAGTCTGTGCGATATGTTTTCGCACGAGACCTTATTTGACCCGCCGAACACAAATGGCGTAGTCATTTCTGTTAAAGGCGAGAAAGAATGAAGAGAAAAAGAATCTGGTGAGATCAATGTTTATTCAGGAAAGGGGGTAGCAAATGGCAAAAAAACTGGGTTTTGGGTTAATGCGTCTGCCTGAAAATGGGGCAGAGATTGATGTGAAGCATGTCGAGAAAATGGTGGATCTCTTTATGGAAAGGGGCTTCACCTACTTTGACACTGCCTGGATGTACTGCAATTTCCGCAGCGAGGAAGTAACAAAGAAAGCACTGGTGGAACGACATCCCAGAGACAGCTTTACCCTTGCCACCAAACTGCATTCCGGTTTCATACAACAGAAAGAGGACCGTGATAAAGTCTTCAACGAACAGCTTCGAAAAACCGGGGTCGAATACTTTGATTATTACCTTATTCACGATGTGAACAGTCACTCCATCGAAGTGTATGACCGATTGGATGTCTGGGGTTGGATCAAAGAGAAAAAGGAAGCCGGCCTGATCCGGGAGATGGGATTCTCCTTCCATGACGGACCGGAGCTTCTGGACCGCGTCCTGACGGAGCATCCGGAGATGGAATTCGTACAGCTTCAGATCAATTATCTGGACTGGAATTCCACGGGGATCCAGTCGCGGAAATGTTACGAGGTGGCAACGAAGCACGGGAAACCCGTAACTGTCATGGAGCCCGTGAAGGGCGGAACCCTGGCTGCTGTTCCGGAAGCTGTGGTAAACCTGTTTAAGGAATATGCCCCGGAGGCATCGATTCCCTCCTGGGCAATCCGTTTTGCCGCAAGCCTTCCGAATGTTCGTATGGTTCTGTCGGGTATGAGTAACATTGAGCAGGTGGATGACAACACCTCCTTCATGCAGGATCTGGTCCCTCTGAATGAAGAGGAGCAGAAAAGGATCCTGCAGGCCGTTGCCATTATCAACAGAGCCATTGAGATTCCTTGTACCGGCTGCCGCTATTGTGTGGACGGCTGCCCCATGCATATCCCGATCCCCGACTATTTTACACTTTATAACGCAGAGAAGCAGGAGGTGGCATCAAAAGGCTGGACACCCCAGCAGGAATACTATGCTAATTTTGCCAAGAAAATGGGTAAGGCCAGCGACTGTATCCGTTGCGGGCAATGCGAGGGAATCTGTCCGCAGCACCTTCCCATCATTGAGGATCTGACGAAGGTAGCGGCGCTGTTTGAATAACCGGCAAAGACAGATACCCCGTAAAAGGCATTTCGTGAAATTCCTGCACTGATAAGGGATCTTCCGAATTCAGGGACATTTCCTGACTCATCAGAAGGTCCCTTTGTTTTTTACAGCCTGAAGGAAGGAAAGTGCCCTTTTATTGGGGCGGATATTGTGCACACGCACGAAGGAAAAACCCGCTTCTGCGGCAAGAAGTGAGGTAACCAGCGTTCCCTCCTCTCTTTCCTCCGGAGGAAGATTCAGAACGTCTCCGATCACGGATTTCCGGGAAGCCGCCATGAGCCAGACTTCTCCTGTCCTTTTCATTTTCTGAAGGTGTCCCAGCAGCTGCAGGCTCTCCCGGGTGCTTTTGGAGAAACCGATCCCAGGGTCCAGGATCAGCTGATCTTTCGGGATCCCGGCCTGCTCCGCGATGGCAAGGGACCTGTCCAGTCCCTCCCGCACACGGAGGATCACATTGTTCCGCGCGTCCGGTGAGAGGCCCTCCGCCTCCTTCTCCGTCCTTTCCTCCTCATTTCTGCCAAAAAGATCCTGATGCATGATCACGGCAGGTTTTCGATGTCTGGCAATGACCTCTGCCATTGTCGGACCGGTCTCCTTATGAAACTCCGCAAAACGAAGGCCCCAGATATCATTTGCAAGGTCGCCGCCGGCCGCCAGGGCCGCATCCATCACGCGTGCTTTTCTTGTATCAATGGAAAGGGGAATGTCTGTTTCTCTTTTCAGATGCTCGATCACAGGGAGCAGCCTTTCCAGTTCCTCATCAGCCGGTATCTCCTTAAAACCCGGTCTGGTACTCTCCGCTCCCAGATCCAGCAGATCAGCCCCTTCTTCGATCATCTCCAGAGCATGCCTTACCGCCATCTCCGGCTCCCGGTATCGTCCTCCGTCTGAAAATGAGTCCTCCGTAATATTCAATATCCCCATCAGATAGGTCTCTGTTCCGTCCGTTCTGAATTCTTTTTTTCCGATCCTCATGACCGCCTCCTGTTTTCGAGCTATTCTCTTCCGGCTTTCCAATATTCCCCGGAATAGTGAACAATACAAAAATACTATAGAATATTTCCATGTAAATTTACAATAAAAGAATTGCTCATTTTAGTAAAATTTGATAAAATAGACACTGTGTAGAATGCATTTTTAGAGGAGTCTTTGAAATCGTTTTTATTGACTTCGCGAAGGAGTTTAGTATGCCGAAAGAATATTTGTCATCACTTTTTCACTATGAAGCTCGCTATCACAGAATTATACAAGGCCTTTTAGGCATTTCCATAGTCATCGCGCGGGTTGCGGGATATATCACCCCCACCTGGCTGATGATCTACTATTTGTGCGTACTTGTCGCGACCACTGTTTTTGATTTCTGGTTCGTTATTCATTCCGACAGAGAGACTTTCCGCCCGAAGGTTTACTCCATCAAGGTTCTCTTCTACCTTCTTGCTATAATCGCCGGAGGTATCATGGGAACCATCGGCGCTGAGAAGACGAATACGGGACTTCCCTTCATATCAATCCACGTTCTGCTCCTTCTGTACGGAATTTTCATGATCTGCGAAGTCCAGTTCTTCAACGATATCTTCGACTCGGTGATGAGTATCCAGAATTTCTTCATTTACGGGGCTTTGCTGGCGATTGCCATGCTGCTTCCCTATCGTGGATACTTTGACAAGGTATGGATCGTATTCATACTTTTGTCCATGGTCATCGTCTATCTCATCCTTTTCCTTCTCCGTCACCTGTCACAACGAAGTGTGATCATGCTGGAAAAGAAGAACACCAATCTTTTCTTTGAGAATCTGGATATCCGAGAAGAGAACGCTTCCCTGATCCATGCGCAGGAGCGTCTGGCGGAAGTAAATGAAACCATTAACTATCAGCGAATTCAGTTAAATGATGCTCTTTCCGATCTGAAGAAACGCGGTGAGGAGACACGGACCCTTATCGACATTATGGAATACTTCACCTCCACCTTCGAACTGGAGGAAAGCATGAAGTACATGATCGACCGGGTGGCTGCATTAAAGAACCTGAACATTTGCGCCATTATGGTAGACGCGGATGTGTGCCTGAATGAGGAGCAGATCTTCGAAACCTGGACGGACAAGAATTATGGCCGTGAACGACTGAAAAGGGAAACCATTCAGATTTATGAAGAATTCAAAAAGTCCGGCAGTCGGGATCCTATGATCATCTGCAATAATTATGACCATGTTCTTCCCTATTTTGAGCGGCGCGGCTGCTGCATTACAGCGATTCCCGCATATGAGAAGGATACTCTGTACGGCGTCATGATCCTGGCCGGTGAACGATATGACCATTTCTACGGCGGTTATGATTTCTATTACACCGTGCTGGTTGATTTTACCACAGCCATGATCAAGGACAGACTGTACCGCACTACGGAAGATATGGCGAAGAAGGATGGTCTGACGAAGATTTACAACCGTATCTACTTCAATACCGTATATCCAGAAATGCTTAAGAAGGCTGAGGAAACCGGAAAGCCCATTTCCGTCCTTATGCTGGATATCGATCATTTCAAGAATGTAAACGATACCTACGGGCACATTGCCGGTGACCAGGCGATCCGTTCCGTAGCAAAGTCCGACTGGGAGGTTGCCAAAAAATACGGCGGTATGGCCGTACGTTTCGGTGGTGAAGAATTCCTTCTGATTCTGGAGGATACGCCGGTGGAGAGGGCCCGGGAGATCGCGGCCGAACTGCACGAAAAGGTTCGTACGACTCCGATCCCCTTCGAAGGCATCGATATCAGCATCAATACCAGTCTGGGTGTGGCCACCTATCCGACCACCGTACAGGAAACCGAAAAGACTCTGGATCGCGCCGACAAAGCTATGTACTATGGCAAGACTCACGGACGCGGCCGTATCGTGGTAGACGGTGTGGATAATGTAGATTAAGCATCATATGATTTCAGAAGCAAGAGAAAAGGAAGTGCCCCGCCCGGACACTTCCTTTTCTCTTGTTAACGATAAGTCGTGCTTCCCATTTTTCAGACAACACAACAATCAGTTCTTATATAACTTCCCGCCCATACTGCGGAAATGCTCTGCCACCTCTCGTACCTTATCCTGAGCCGCCAAAAAGGCCTCCACCACCTTCGGGTCAAAATGTGTACCCGCATCCTCCTGAATGATACTCATGGCCTTCTCGAAGGAAAAAGCCTTCTTATAGCAGCGATCCGAAACCAGGGCATCAAAGACATCCGCAACAGCCATGATCCTGGCGGAAAGTGGGATATCCTCTCCGGAAAGCCCATGGGGATAACCGCGGCCGTTCCACTTCTCATGATGGTACTCTGCCAGATTCTTCGCTTCCTTCAGATAACCGGAATCAGGAACCGTATCAATAACCTGCTCCAGGATGTCCGCCCCTGCAGTGGTGTGGGTTTTCATGATGGCGAACTCCTCATCTGTCAGCTTACCCGGCTTATTCAGGATCACATCCGAAACGGCGATCTTTCCGATATCATGAAGCGGTGCGGAATGTTCCACATCGTAGATGAACTTGTCTGTCAGCTGGTCTGTGTAATAACCCATTTCCTTCAGCTGATCCATGATGATCCGGGTGTAGGCCGCTGTCTTCCGCACATGATCACCTGTATTCTCATCCCGGCTTTCCACCATGTCCGCGAGAACCATGATCAGCGCATTCTGCATCTGGGCAATGGTTTCCGTCTTAGTCCGCAGCTGGTTAACATAATTTGCGTTGTTTTCTGTAGTCTTCGTGAACGCCTGGTACATGTTCTCGATCTCATCGCCGGTATGAATATCCAGCTCCCGGAGACTTTCCACATTTTCCTCAAGAGCATCTTCATCATTGTAGGCAAATGCACTGGAGGAACGCGCCATGGCGTTCACGGGAAGGATGATATTGTATTCGGAGATCCACCGCCCTGTGGCAATGGCGAGAACGAAGAAGCCCATAAAGAGCGACAGGAGCTTGATGAGGAAACTCATCTGCTGCTCCGACACCAGTTCCATCGACACGTCAGCTGCCGCATAAGCGACAGTTTCTCCCGCCTTGTTTTGTATCGGAGTATACACCGTGATCAGCCAGCCATAGGTATCGTTCGAAATTCTGGGCTGAATCGACTCCCCCCTCAGCAGCGCCTGCAGATCCTCCGAAAAGGATTCATCGAAGCCTATGATCTCACCCGGTTCTGCTCCGGGAAGCTCTTCCGTATCCAGATCAAATACCACATGACAGCCATCCGGACGGATCTGGTAAACGTAAATATAGAGAACATCCGTTGAATTGTCCCGGATGTTATAGAGGCGTTTTTCCACCTCGCCGTAATCCGGTGCCTCCTCCCCCAACGTAAGATACATATCCACCTTATCCCCGTCTAAGGTTGCTGCAACCAACTGGGAGGTTCCCTGAGCCAGTAGAATATGTTCATCGATGCAGTACTGCCTGTACAGGATAACACTTATGATCATAGCAGCCGAACCTATGGCGAGGAAGACCGTAGTCAGAAGCAGAGTAACCTTGGTTCTGAGGGATATCCGCCGGTTATGGATGCTCTCGACAGCATGCTTTTCCTCCTCGGACATCGCCTTTTGCTGCCAACCCTCGAAATGCAGGTATTCCTTCAAATGTTCAGGCAGAAAATGATGCAGAAGAAGAAAGACACCCAGGGCGATGGGCTTATCAATCAGCTCCGGCCAGGAGGCATTCATGAACGTCTTTCCAAAACCTGATTCCTTAAAAGCGGTAGGATCCGTAGCCCAGTTAAGGAGTGTCTCATGAACACCTCCGAGAAGAGTCAGGATCAAAACCAGTCCGACAAATCCGAAAACCGAGAAGAGCCATTTCTTCTGCACGAAAATATAAGTGATCACCGCGACCAGTACGTTGACGATCGCGTAATAGAAAAGATCCGTGTTGGAAAAACCATTGATCAGATTGGTGAAAAGGCCGACTACGATTCCCGGAAGATAGCCGCAAAGTCCTGTCACCACCACCGTACCGATCACATCAAGATAGATTGGCAGATCCAGCCCCTGCGCCAGTTGGGAACCACATACGTTCAGCAGAATCCCCAAAAAACAGATGACTAACATCTTGATCAGATTATGATTCTTTGCACGATTACCATTCATAAAAATGCTCCGATTCCGCCAGTTCATATCAACGCGTTAAATCGATAAAAAGTACAACGCTATTTTACCATGTTTACTGTTATTTTGAAAGATGGATATCAAATTTTCGGAAAGGATTTGCTGCCTATTTCGGCGGTGAGAAGGTTTCATGGTATTGCGATTCCCCTTTTTTTCAGTTACAATCGTGGAAGGATGCAAAGTATAATTTATTCTTTTGCATTCAGGACACTTACCAAAAGACTCTGCTCTTTTGGGACATTTCATATACCGAGGTTAGGATCATTATGATACGACTGGATAAATATCTGGCAGATGCCGGAGCAGGGACGCGCAGCGAAGTGAAGCTTCTGATTCGCAAGGGAAGGATCACGGTAAACAGCATGATCGAGAAAAGTCCGGACCGAAAGATAGAACCCGGCAAGGATGAGGTATGTCTGGATCAGACTCCTGTGGAACAGCAGGAAAAATATGCCTATTACCTTCTTCACAAGCCTGCAGGATACATTTGCGCTACTGAGGACAGTAAGCTCCCCACGGTAATGGAACTGTTGCCGGAAAAAGAGAAGGGACTTTTCCCCGTGGGCCGTCTGGACAGAGATTCGGAAGGACTGCTTTTGATCACCAATGACGGAATGCTTGCTCACAGGCTGCTCTCCCCCGCAAAACATGTGGATAAAACCTATTATGTAAGACTGGAGCATTGCCTGACTGCAGAGGACGAAGAGAGACTGAGATCAGGTGTGGATATCGGAGATGAGAAGCCCACCCTTCCTGCCGAAGTGGTACCACTCTCACCGGAGGGCCGAGAGATAAAGATAACCATTCGTGAAGGACGTTTTCACCAGATCAAAAGGATGGCCGAGGCGGTAGGGAACAAGGTCCTGTATCTGAAAAGGATTTCCATGGGGACGCTGATTCTTCCGGAGGATCTCCCGAAAGGAGAATACAAGAGGCTTACACCTGCAGAATTGAATGAATTAAAAAAAGGATAGGGCGGGCACGAAGCATAAAGCGACGGCTCCGGATGCGCGCATCCGGTTTTCTCATAAATCATATATTCACGAAGCATAAAGCGACAGCTCCGGATGCGCGCATCCGGAGCGCGCGGCAGTCGCCGCTCGATCCAAAAAAAGAAAAGGCCCGTTTGCAAGCAAGCTTGCACGGGTCTTTTCTTTTTTTGTATCTGTCGCTTTATGCTTCGCGACTATTCAATGATGCTTACAACGGATCCGGAACCTACTGTTCTACCACCCTCACGGATAGCGAAACGAAGTCCCTGCTCCATAGCAACCGGATGAATCAGTTCGATGGTCATCTCTACGTTATCACCAGGCATGCACATCTCTGTACCAGCGGGCAGGTTGCAGACACCTGTAACGTCGGTGGTACGGAAATAGAACTGGGGACGATAGTTGTTGAAGAAAGGTGTATGACGACCACCCTCGTCCTTTGTCAGTACGTATACCTGAGCAGTAAACTTCTTGTGGCAGGTAACAGTACCCGGCTTAGCAAGAACCTGTCCTTTTTCTACCTGATCACGGTTGATACCACGAAGCAGAGCACCGATGTTATCACCAGCCTGTGCCTGATCAAGCAGCTTACGGAACATTTCGATACCGGTTACAACGGTATTGAGCTTCTCTTCCTTGATACCAAGGATCTCAAGCGGATCGTTCAGCTTCAGTGTACCACGCTCTACACGGCCGGTAGCAACGGTACCACGACCTGTGATGGTGAATACGTCCTCAACGGGCATCAGGAACGGCTTATCGGTATCACGCTCGGGAGTCGGGATGTACTCATCAACCGTCTTCATGAGCTCCATGATCTTGTCGCCCCACTCGCCTGACGGATTCTCAAGTGCCTGAAGAGCGGAACCCTTGATAACCGGGCAGCCTTCGAAGCCATACTCCTCAAGAGCCTCGGTTACTTCCATCTCAACCAGCTCAAGAAGTTCATCATCATCAACCATATCGCACTTGTTAAGGAATACTACGATATAGGGAACGTTTACCTGACGAGCCAGAAGGATGTGCTCTCTGGTCTGAGCCATAACGCCGTCGGTAGCTGCTACTACGAGGATAGCGCCGTCCATCTGAGCGGCACCGGTGATCATGTTCTTAACGTAGTCAGCATGGCCCGGGCAGTCAACGTGAGCATAGTGACGAGCTTCTGTCTCATACTCAACGTGTGCGGTAGAGATGGTGATACCACGCTCTCTCTCTTCCGGAGCCTTATCAATATTTGCGAAATCAACTGCTGCGTTACCAGCTACACGCTCGGAAAGTACCTTGGTGATTGCTGCGGTCAGAGTTGTTTTACCATGGTCAACGTGGCCAATGGTACCGATGTTTACGTGCGGTTTTGTTCTTTCGAATTTCGCCTTTGCCATTTCAAAAATCCTCCTTTAGTTCTCCCGCCTTATGAGGCCGGGACTTTTCGCAACCTAAATGCCATTATAGTAAAGATTGCCGCATATTTCAAGTAGTTTTCGTGTTTATTCGCTTATTATCCTTTGTTGGACAGTACCTTTTCCTGTACGGACTTCGGGCACTGCTCATATCTCTCAAAGAACATGGAGTAGTTACCACGTCCCTGAGTCTTGGAACGAAGGTCTGTGGAATAACCGAACATCTCTGCAAGCGGTACATAAGCCTTTACCATCTTGCCGTTTCCGACGTCTTCCATACCCTCTACACGACCACGACGGGAGTTAAGGTCACCGATAACATCGCCCATGTAATCAGCGGGCATGGTTACTTCAACCTTCATGATGGGCTCCAGAAGCACCGGATTACCCTTCTGCATAGCCTCCTTGAACGCCATGGAACCGGCGATGTGGAATGCCATTTCGGAAGAGTCGACTTCATGGTAAGATCCATCATATACGTTAGCGGATACACCCAGTACCGGATAACCGCCGAGAATACCGGCGCCGGTAGCTTCCTCGATACCCTCGCTGATAGCCGGGATGTATTCCTTCGGAATATTACCGCCGACAACAGTGGACTCGAACTTGTAGGTCTCCTCGCCGTTCGGATCCATGGGCTCGAACTTCACTTTACAATGACCGTACTGACCACGACCACCGGACTGCTTTACGTACTTGGAATCTACATCCACAGCCTTGGTGAAGGTCTCCTTGTAGGATACCTGAGGAGCACCTACATTTGCCTCAACCTTGAATTCGCGGAGCAGACGATCCACGATGATCTCCAGATGGAGCTCACCCATACCTGCAATAATGGTCTGACCTGTCTCGGGATTGGTATGTGTCTTGAATGTGGGATCCTCCTCTGCCAGCTTTGTCAGAGCGTCAACCAGCTTGTCCTGACCATCCTTGGTCTTGGGCTCGATAGCCAGCTCGATAACCGGATCGGGGAATTCCATGGACTCGAGAATAACCGGATGCTGATCATCACAGATCGTATCACCGGTTGTGGTATTCTTCAGGCCCACAACGGCAGCGATATCACCACAGTAAACCGTGGGGATCTCCTGTCTCTTATTTGCATGCATCTGCAGGATACGTCCGACACGCTCCTTATGTCCCTTCGTTGCATTCAGAACGTAGGAACCGGAATTCAGCTTACCGGAGTATACACGGATGAAAGCCAGCTTTCCGACAAAAGGATCGGTAGCGATCTTGAATGCCAGAGCAGAGAAGGGCTCATCATCGGCAGATTTCTTTGTGATCTCATTTCCTTCCTTATCCGTTCCCTTAATATCAGGGATATCGGTAGGTGCGGGCATGAATTCAACTACGGCATCCAGAAGCTTCTGAATACCCTTATTCTGATGTGCGGAACCGCAAAGTACGGGAACGACGCGCTCCTTCTCACCAACCGGTGTATCGATATGAGCACAGGTCAGCTTCCGAAGTGCAGCCTTCAGGGAAGCCACATCCGGCTCCTCACCATCCAGATACTGCATCATCAGTTCCTCATCCGCATCACAGCAGGCTTCAACCAGCTCGGTGTGATACTTGTCTGCCAGTTCCTTCATATCCTCGGGAATATCTACAACGGAGATATCCTCGCCCTTGGAATCATTGTAGATATAAGCCTTCATTTCAAAAAGGTCTACGATTCCCTGAAAATAGTCCTCCTTGCCGATGGGCAGGTTAACGACTACGGGCTTCTTGCCGAGTCTTGTATGAATCTCATCTACGGTATTGTAGAAATTAGTACCAAGGATGTCCATCTTGTTAACGAAAGCCATTCTCGGTACATGATAGGTGTCTGCCTGACGCCATACGTTCTCGGACTGGGGCTCAACACCACCCTTTGCGTCGAACACGCCGACAGCACCATCCAGTACACGCAGAGAACGCTCCACTTCCACAGTGAAGTCCACGTGGCCCGGTGTGTCAATGATATTGATGCGGTGCTCCAAAGCACCTGCCTTCGGCTTCGTCTGCTCCTGCACGGTCCAGTGACAGGTAGTAGCTGCGGAAGTAATGGTGATACCACGCTCCTGTTCCTGCTCCATCCAGTCCATGGTGGCAGTTCCTTCGTAGGTCTCGCCGATCTTATAATTGACACCTGTGTAATAAAGAATACGCTCGGTCAGAGTTGTCTTACCGGCATCGATGTGAGCCATGATACCGATATTTCTGGTTCTTTCCAAGGGGAATTCTCTTCCACTTGCAGCAGCCAAGGTTTTTTCCTCCTTCTTTCATATTTTCAACAGCCTTGCGCACAGCTTAGAAACGATAGTGTGCAAATGCCTTGTTTGCTTCTGCCATACGATGCATCTCTTCTTTCCTTTTTACGGATGCACCTGTATTGTTGGAAGCATCGATCAGCTCAGCAGCAAGACGCTCTTCCATGGTCTTCTCCGTTCTCTTTCTGGAGAAGTCTGTGAGCCAGCGAAGGCCCAGCGCCTGACGACGGTCCGGACGAACCTCGATGGGTACCTGGTAGGTAGCTCCACCGATCCGGCGTGCCTTTACTTCGAGCTGCGGCATAACATTGTTCATAGCTGCCTCAAATACTTCGACAGGTTCCTTGCCGGTCTGCTCTTTGATACGGTCAAATGCGCCGTATACGATCTTCTGTGCTACACCCTTCTTACCATCCAACATGATGTTGTTGATAAGACGTGTAACAACCTTGTTATTGTAAATCGGGTCTGCTAATACATCCCGCTTTACGACATGTCCTTTACGTGGCACGTTTCTTCCCTCCTTAATAATCATTAATTCTTAGGTACTCACATAGTCACCCCGGCAAAACCGGGTTCATGTGTACGTGCTGCTCTCAGTATGATAAGGTACTTCTATTCATCCACTGAGGGATGATCATAAGACAAAATCACGCCCTAACCAGCACTACTTGAGACTTGTGTATCAGTATGGTTGCTTCTTACTTCGCATCCTTCGGACGTTTTGCACCATACTTGGAACGTGCCTGACGTCTCTTAGCCACACCGGCTGTATCCAGTGTACCACGGATAATGTGATATCTGGTACCGGGAAGGTCCTTTACTCTTCCTCCGCGGATGAGTACGACCGAGTGCTCCTGAAGATTGTGTCCCTCGCCGGGGATATAGCTGGTTACCTCGATACCGTTGGAAAGACGTACTCTGGCGATCTTACGAAGTGCGGAGTTCGGCTTCTTCGGTGTAGCGGTCTTAACAGCTGTACATACACCTCTCTTCTGGGGAGAGCTCTGGTTGATGGGCTTCTTTCTGAGAGAGTTGAAGCTTCTCTGCAGAGCCGGTGCTGTTGACTTCTTTACAGCAGTCTCTCTTCCTTTTCTTACTAACTGGTTAAATGTAGGCATGATTTCACCTCCTTCTTTTTTAGATTTACGCCTTCGATCCAGTCACGAAAAGCGCATAAGGAAAGGCGCGCTTTTACGCACGCCTACCCATTATAATCATATTAAAATGTGATGTCAAGAGATTTTTATTCCTGCTCTTCCTCTCCGGATGCATCATCGGAATTATCCTCGGAAGCATCGTCAAAAACCTCTTCGTCCTCAGCATATTCTTCAGGAATATTGTCATCGGAGTAGGTCACACTCTCCCCATCTTCATCGTAATACTCTTCATCATCCATCTGCATATCATCCAGATACTCGGAATCAAGCTTTACGGAACGATACCTCTTCATACCGGTACCTGCGGGAATCAGTTTACCGATCAGTACATTTTCCTTAAGACCGATCAGCTCATCCACCTTGCCCTTAATGGCTGCATCTGTCAGAACACGGGTGGTTTCCTGGAAGGACGCCGCCGACAGGAAACTGTTGGTAGCAAGGGATGCCTTTGTGATACCCAGCAGTACCTGAGTTGCCTCAGCAGGACGCAGGTTTTCCTCTGCCAGGATCTCATTTGCCTCTTCCATATCCAGTACATCCACAAAGGTTCCCGGCAGGAAATCGGAATCTCCGCCCTCTTCCACCTTTGCCTTCTTCAGCATCTGGCGAACAATGATCTCAATATGCTTATCGTTGATCTCAACACCCTGCAGACGGTAAACGCGCTGTACCTCGCGGATCATGTAATTCTGAACCGCCTCAACGCCCTTGATCTTCAGGATATCGTGGGGATTCACGGAACCCTCCGTCAGCTCATCACCGGCCTCGATCTCCTGTCCCTCAAACACCTTGATACGGGAGTCATAGGGAATGCCGTAGGATTTGCTTTCTCCCTCACTGTTGGTCACGATAACCTCGCGGATCTTCTTAACGGATTCACTGGCATCCTTGATCGATACGGTACCTGCGATCTCGGAAATGATGGCAAGTCCCTTGGGCTTCCGTGCCTCGAAAAGCTCCTCCACACGGGGAAGACCCTGGGTGATATCACCACCGGCCACACCACCGGTATGGAAGGTTCTCATCGTCAGCTGCGTACCGGGCTCACCGATGGACTGTGCGGCAATGATACCGACAGCCTCGCCTACCTGTACTGCCTGACCGGTTGCCATGTTCGCGCCGTAGCACTTAGCGCAGACACCCAGGTGGCACTTACAGGTCAGGATGGAACGGATCTTCAACTTCGCATCATGACGGGCAGCACCGGTTTCCGGATCGGTAAAGGGCAGATCCTTGATGGGATTGCCTTCCGCATCATTCTCCACACCATACTTCATGATCCTTTCGGCACGCTTCGGTGTGATCATATGGTTCTTCTTAACAAGCATCTCTCCGTCTGCACTGAAAATGCTCTCCGCTGCATAACGGCCCGTAATACGCTCCTGGAAGTTCTCGATGATCTCATCGCCCTCCCGGAAGGTTGATACGTAGATGCCCGGTTTTTCGTCCAGATCCTCACAGCAGTCGGTCTCCCGGATGATCAGATCCTGGGATACATCTACCAGTCGTCTTGTCAGATAACCGGAGTCAGCGGTACGAAGCGCCGTATCGGACAGACCTTTACGCGCACCGTGTGCGGAAATGAAATACTCCAGTACGTCAAGACCTTCACGGAAGTTGGATTTGATGGGAAGTTCGATGGTTCGACCTGTCGTATCAGCCATCAGACCACGCATACCGGTCAGCTGCTTGATCTGCTGATCGGAACCACGGGCTCCGGAATCAGCCATCATGTAAATGTTATTATACCGGTCCAGGCCATCCAGCAGTGCATTTGTCAGATCGGAGTCGGCCTTTTCCCATACACGGATAACGGAGCGGTAACGCTCTTCATCCGTCAGGAATCCGATATTGTAATAATCGGTAATGCTGTCCACAACCTCCTGAGCCTTCTCGAGGATCTCCGGCTTGCTTTCGGGAACCGTCATATCGGCAACAGATACGGTGATACCGCTGAGAGTAGAATACTTATAACCGATTGCCTTTACATTATCCAGTACTTCGGCCGTCTTTGTCGCACCGTGGGTATTGATGCACTTATCCAGCAGCTTTCCAAGCCATTTCTTGCCAACATGGAAGTTAACCTCGGGTTCAAGCACCTGAAGCGGATCGCTTCTGTCCACAAAGCCCAGATCCTGAGGAATAACCTCATTGAAGAGGAGCTTACCCAGCGTGGTCTTTACCATACCGGTCACAACCCTTCCATCCTCCATGGTTGCCGTACGCTCAACATAAATCTGCTGCTGCAGCGTGATCTCCCCGTTCTCATAGGCAAGAATCGCGCGATTCTGATTCTTAAACCGGCGTCCAACCATATCCTGAACAGTACTGATGATGTTCTTGTAATAAATGACACCGCTCTTCTTGGAGGCCTTCTTGATCACGCGCACACGGATCTTGTCGGTGGGCTGAACCACACCGTTTTTCGCGTCATTGATAATGTCCGCGATATTTCCCGGCTCATCTTCCTTGTCATAGAACTTAACGACTTCGCTCTCTTCAGCAGGAACCTCACGATAACGGTCATTTGTCAGATAATAGATACCCAGAACCATATCCTGAGACGGAACGGATACAACGCCGCCGTCCGAAGGCTTCAGCAGGTTATTGGGTGAAAGGAGCAGAAACCGGCACTCAGCCTGTGCTTCTACGGAAAGCGGAAGGTGAACGGCCATCTGGTCACCGTCGAAGTCCGCGTTAAATGCGGTACATACCAGCGGGTGCAGCTTGATTGCCTTACCCTCGACCAGGATGGGCTCGAAAGCCTGAATACCCAGACGGTGAAGTGTAGGAGCACGATTCAGCATAACGGGATGCTCTTTGATCACGTCCTCAAGGATATCCCATACCTGGGGATCCAGACGCTCCACCTTCTTCTTTGCTGCCTTAATGTTATTGGCAATGCCGCGGGCTGTCAGCTCCTTCATAACGAAGGGCTTGAAAAGCTCGATGGCCATTTCCTTCGGCAGACCGCACTGATAGATCTTCAGCTCGGGGCCTACCACGATAACCGAACGTCCGGAGTAGTCAACACGCTTACCCAGCAGGTTCTGACGGAAACGTCCCTGCTTACCCTTCAGCATATCGGAAAGAGACTTCAGGCTGCGGTTTCCGGGGCCTGTTACGGCACGTCCGTGACGGCCGTTATCGATCAGCGCGTCCACTGCCTCCTGCAGCATACGCTTCTCGTTCCGAACAATGATGTCCGGTGCGGACAGCTCCTGCAGACGACGAAGACGGTTATTTCTGTTGATGATCCTGCGGTACAGATCGTTCAGATCGGAGGTGGCAAAACGGCCGCCATCCAACTGTACCATAGGACGAAGATCCGGCGGAATGACCGGGATCACGTTCATGACCATCCACTCGGGACGGTTATTGGAATTCCGGAAAGCCTCAACGACTTCCAGCTTCTTGATGATCTTTGCCTTCTTCTGCCCGGAGGAGGTCTCCAGCTCTTCCTTCAGAGCTGCCGCTTCCTCATCCAGATTGATATTCTTCAGAAGCTCCTGAACAGCCTCTGCACCCATTCCTACACGGAAGGAGCCCAGATTGTCCTTATACTCTTCCAGCTTCTGACGATATTCTGTTTCCGTCAGCACATCCTTCTGCTTCAGATCCGTATTTCCCGGATCCAGGACGATATATGCCGCAAAATAAAGCACTCTGTCCAGGATACGCGGAGACACGTCCAGCAGAAGTCCCATACGGCTGGGGATACCCTTAAAATACCAGATATGGGAAACCGGAGCAGCCAATTCGATGTGGCCCATGCGCTCACGGCGAACGCTGGCCTTGGTCACTTCAACGCCGCAGCGATCGCAGCGGATACCCTTGAAACGGATCTTCTTGTACTTGCCGCAGTGACACTCCCAGTCCTTTGTAGGTCCGAAGATCTTCTCGCAGTAAAGTCCGTCGCGTTCCGGCTTCAGTGTACGATAGTTGATGGTCTCCGGTTTTTTAACCTCACCGTAGGACCACTCCCTTATCTTGTCAGGAGATGCAAGTCCGATTCGAATCGCGTCAAAGTTGATCGGCTGTTCCTGTTCTACACCCATCATATTCGCCATCTTCTTTCTCTCCTTTACTTATTCATCATATTCATCCACATCATCGTAGGAATCTTCCGCGTAGTCGTCAAAATCTTCTTCCTGGCCTTCCAGATCCGTCAGCTCGCCTTCTTCGTCCACGCCGCTGTAGCCATGGCTTTCCAGATCTCCGGTGTATTTACGGTCACCTTCGATAACATGTCTCAGATCCCTGTCGTAATCAGCGGAATCGCCCAGATCCACTTCCTCGCCGTCCTCACGCAGAACGCGTACATCCAGTCCGAGAGACTGGAATTCCTTTAAGAGCACCTTGAAGGACTCGGGAATGCCGGGCTCGGGGATATTCTCGCCCTTGATGATCGCTTCGTAGGTCTTGACACGTCCTGCCACATCATCCGACTTCACGGTCAGGATCTCCTGAAGGGTATAGGACGCACCGTAAGCCTCCAGAGCCCAAACTTCCATCTCTCCGAAACGCTGGCCGCCGAACTGTGCCTTACCGCCGAGGGGCTGCTGGGTTACGAGGGAGTACGGACCCGTGGAACGTGCATGGATCTTATCATCAACCAGGTGGTGCAGCTTCAGATAGTGCATGAAGCCTATGGATACCTTGGAGGGGAACTCCTGTCCGGTCCGGCCGTCACGCAGCTGAACCTTACCGGATTTGTCGATCTCGACGCCCTTCCACTCTTCGCGATGATCCCTGTTGTCGGAAAGGTACTGCATTACCTCGGGATCAAGCTCATCTTTATATTTTGCTTCAAACTCTTCCCACTCGGTGTTGACATAGTCATTTGCCAGCTCCAGAGTGGCTGTGATATCTTTCTCATTTGCCCCGTCGAAAATGGGTGTGGAAATGCGTACGCCCAATGCCTGTGCAGCCAGACCCAGATGCAGTTCCAGCACCTGTCCGATATTCATTCGGGAAGGCACGCCCAGCGGGTTCAGTACGATATCCAAAGGACGGCCGTTCGGCAGGAAAGGCATATCCTCTACGGGAAGGATGCGTGAAACGACACCCTTATTTCCGTGACGGCCTGCCATCTTATCACCCACGGAGATCTTTCTCTTCTGAGCGATGTAAACCCGTACGGACATATTCACTCCCGGAGGAAGTTCATCGCTGTTCTCCCGGGTAAATACCTTGGTATCCATGACAACGCCGTAAGCACCGTGAGGTACTCTGAGGGAGGTATCACGCACCTCTCTTGCCTTCTCGCCGAAGATGGCGCGAAGCAGTCTCTCCTCAGCGGTCAGTTCGGTCTCACCCTTCGGGGTTACCTTGCCAACCAGGATATCACCGGCACGAACCTCCGCACCGATACGGATGATACCATTTTCATCCAGATCCTTCAGGGCTTCTGCTCCAAGGCCTGCCAGATCCCGGGTGATCTCCTCGGGTCCCAGCTTGGTATCTCTAGCTTCCGCCTCATATTCCTCGATATGTACGGAGGTGTATACATCCTCCTTTACCAAACGCTCTGACAGAAGAACCGCATCCTCGTAGTTATAGCCTTCCCAGGTCATGAAGCCGATGAGCGGGTTCTTACCCAATGCGATTTCACCGTTGCAGGTAGAAGCACCGTCTGCGATCACTTCCCCGGCCAGCACACGGTCACCCCGCTTAACAATGGGGCGCTGATTCATGCAGTTGCCCTGATTGCTGCGGGCAAATTTGATCACGTGATACTCATCCAGTTCACCGTCATCCGTACGGATATCAATCTTCTCACTGGAAGAAAGCTCTACGGTACCGGACCGCTTTGCGATGATGCAGACGCCGGAGTCAATGGCTGTCTTATGTTCCATACCGGTTCCGACTACAGGTGCATCCGTCTTCAGAAGAGGAACGGCCTGACGCTGCATGTTGGAACCCATCAGCGCACGGGTGGTATCGTCATTCTGAAGGAAGGGAACCATGGAAGTAGCCACGGAGAATACCATTCGCGGCGATACGTCCATATAGTCCACGGAGCTTCTGGGGAACTCAGAGGTCTGGTCGCGGTAACGTCCCGCAACGTTATTTCTCTCAAAATGTCCCTCTTCATCCAGCGCTTCGGATGCCTGAGCGACAATGTAATTATCCTCTTCATCCGCCGTCATATATACAACCTCATCGGTTACAACGGGGTTCTCGGGATTGCTCTTTCTGTCCACCTTACGGTAGGGCGCTTCCACAAAACCGTATTCATTGATCCTTGCATAGGTAGCCAGAGAGTTGATCAGACCGATGTTGGGACCTTCCGGAGTCTCAATGGGGCACATACGTCCGTAATGTGTATAGTGAACATCTCGCACTTCCACGCCGGCACGGTCACGGGAAAGACCGCCGGGACCCAGAGCCGAAAGACGACGCTTATGGGTCAGCTCGGAAAGCGGGTTATTCTGATCCATGAACTGAGACAGCTGGGAGGAACCGAAGAATTCCTTCACCGCAGATGTCACCGGCTTGATGTTGATCAGAGACTGGGGAGTGATAGTCTCGATATCCTGCGTCTGCATCCTTTCCTTTACCACACGCTCCAGACGGGAGATACCGATGCGGTACTGGTTCTGCAGAAGTTCGCCGACGGAACGGATCCGGCGGTTACCCAGGTGATCGATGTCATCGGAATAACCGATGCCATACTCCAGATGCATATTGTAATTGATGGAAGCGAAAATGTCTTCCTTCGTGATGTGCTTCGGGATCAGCTCGGGAATGCTGTTCTTGATAGCCTCTTTCAGCTCATCTCCGTCATACTGGTTCAAAAGCTCTTCCAGTACGGGATAGTATACGTTCTCGGTTACGCCCAGCTCAGCCGGATCAATATCGCCGAGACGGTCACGGATCCAGGGGGTAATGTCCACCATCAGATTGGAGAGGATCTTTACATTTCTCTCCTCTGTCTGTACCAGGATATAGGGAACTGCCGCATCCTGGATCACCTTACCCGCTTCACGGGACAGGATCTCGCCCTGTGCGAAAAGCACCTCACCTGTTGAAGGATCGAGGACATCTTCCGCAAGGATGAAGCCTCTTGCCCTGTTCATGAGGGCAAGCTTCTTATTAAACTTATATCTTCCGACCTTTGCCAGATCATAGCGGCGTGCATCGAAGAACATGCCGTTGATCATGGATTCTGCGCTTTCTACGGCAAGGGGCTCACCGGGACGCATTTTTTTATACAGCTCAAGGAGACCCTCCTCGTAATTCCGCGAAGGATCCTTTTCAAAGCTGGCCAGGAGCTTCGGCTCATCACCGAACACATCCAGAATTTCTTCATTTGTACCGAGTCCGAGACTGCGCAGCAGTACGGAAATGGGCAGCTTCCGGTTCCGGTCAACACGAACCCAGAAAATGCCGTTTGCATCCGTCTCGTACTCCAGCCATGCACCGCGGTTAGGGATCACGGTACAGGAGAACAGGGGCATACCGGTCTTATCGTGCTCCATGGCATAATAAATACCGGGTGAACGAACGAGCTGGCTGACGATGACACGCTCAGCGCCGTTGATCACAAAGGTACCCGTCTCAGTCATCAGAGGCAGATCGCCCATGAAGATCTCATGCTGATTGATCTCGCCGGTTTCATCATTCCGAAGACGTACATTGACGCGAAGCGGCGCGGAATAAGTTGCATCCCTTTCCTTGCACTCTTCGATATTGTACTTGATCTCATCCGTGCAGAGGCGGTGGGAAATGAATTCCAGCTGCAGCTTTCCGGAGAAATCCCTGATCGGGGATACATCGCGAAAGGCCTCCGTCAGACCTTCGGTGAGAAACCACTGATAGGAGTTTACCTGTACGCCGATCAGGTTCGGCATATCCAGGACCTCCCGTTTGTTGGAGAAACTCATTCTTGTACTTTTTCCGGATTTGATCGGACGCATTCTGTACTTTTTCATGGACATGTTTCACCCCTTGGATTTATTTGTCCGGTGTCTTTTTGCGTAAAGTACGGTGTAAGCCATTTTTGCGCACAAAAATACCAGAGGAAAATGCAGAAATCGCAAAGACCACCCTCGCAAGCCCCGGACAGGAACACCAAAGCTTACGTGAAAGGCATAGAAATCCACATTAGCCTATAATGACAATTTAATATAATAACATAGGGGGAATAAAAACGCAAGTGATTTTTTCGGATTTTTTCAGATATGTGAAAAATACCCGGGAAGAACTCCCGGTGAAGAAAAAATGGTGTATAACCGCTGGGTACTTTTCGCATCAAGCGAACCGGTTACCCTGTCGTCGATGATGCCGGTGTCAGATGATTTCACCCCCGGCTGGTGATTTAGTGAGAAAGAGAGCAAGGCGGGATCTGATATCCCACCTTGCTCTTCTCAATAATAGCCGTAATTACTTCAGAGTAACCTTTGCTCCCTCTGCTTCCAGCTTTGCCTTTACATCCTCGGCTTCTTCCTTGGATACGCCTTCCTTCAGAACCTTCGGAGCGCCCTCTACAGCGTCCTTAGCTTCCTTCAGGCCAAGGCCGGTGATCTCGCGAACAACCTTGATGACCTTGATCTTGTTCGGGCCTGCTTCTGTCAGCTCTACGTCGAACTCAGTCTTCTCCTCAGCTGCAGCTGCTGCCGGGCCTGCTGCTACAACAACGCCTGCTGCTGCAGATACGCCGTACTTCTCCTCGATTGCCTTTACCAGCTCATTCAGTTCAAGGACAGAGAGCTTATCAATCTCAGCTACAAATTCTTCGATAGTCATTTTCTTTTCCTCCATAAATAATCGATCTTAAAATGATTTTCTTTTCCGGTCCGAACCGGACGATTAAAATAAGTTGCCTTATGCTCTCTGCTCTGCAACCTGGTTGAGTACCCGAGCCAGATTTGTGATCGGGGACTGCAGAGAACCAAGCAGGCGGGACAGAAGAACTTCTCTTGACGGGATCGTTGCGATCACCTGAATGCCGTCCTGATCATAGTAGGTTCCTTCTACAACGCCGGACTTCAGCGCCAGAGCCTTGGTGATCTTTGCGTCCTTGGCGAATTCGGAAACCACTCTTGCAGCTGCGGTTGCATCATCCTTGGATACAACAACGGCTGTCGGTCCTTCCAGATCCTTTTCAAGCTCACTGAACTCTGTACCATCGATCGCAAGCTTGACCATCGTATTCTTGTAAACCTTGTAGATCATGTTCTCCTTGCGGACCTTGCGGCGAAGCTCCGTATCCTGAGCCACGGTAAGTCCGCGGTAGTCAACCAGAACAACGCTCTTCGCTCCGTCAAGTACTTCCTTGATCTCGGCTACGATCGGCTGCTTCTCTTCAATCTTTGCCACTGAAAAAGTACCTCCTTTATAGACTAATGACTGCACGTTTCTAAAAGAAAACTCCCGTTCATGCGCATACGCAGAACGGGAGATAGTTTCGCTAAAATAACGAACACTTCCTCGGCAGGTAGGACTCCGTTACGCCTTCCGGCACCTGCTGTCTACGGCAGCTCATCGGATGGTAGATTAACACAGGTGAACGGGGCGTGTCAAGTAATTTTTTCACTTCATGATAAATCCGGAACTGTTAGCCGATTTCCCCGGGATCATTTCTGCAGCATGTTGATCCCACCGGGACTGTAAGCCGATTTCCCCGGGATCATTTCTGCAGCATGTTGATCCTTCCGGAACTGTTAGCCGATTTCCCCGGGATCATTTCTGCAGCATGTTGATCCCGCCCAGGCTGAGCAGACCGATGAGTACGCCGGCAAAAAGGACGCCTCCCATGACAGCAACGGTACTCTTCTTAAAATCCATATCCAGGAAGGAGGCAGCCAGTGTTCCGGTCCATGCCCCTGTTCCCGGAAGCGGGATTCCCACGAAGAAAAACAGCGCCCAGTAAAGTCCGCGGCCGGCCTTCTTCTTCAGCTTCTCTCCGCCGGAATGTCCCTTCTTCAGGCAGAAGGTAAAAAACTTTCCGATCACCTTCTTGTCCTTGCCCCATTCCAACACCTTCCGGGCAAAGAAAAAGATAACCGGCACTGGAAGCATATTTCCGATGATGCAGATGATATAGGCCTGCAGCAGGGGAACGGGCGGATCGGCAACCAGCGTTCCGTACGGTATCGCGCCACGAAGCTCGATCAGCGGGACCATGGAAATCAGAAATGTTATGAAGTAACTCTTAAACATGGGAATGTGCTCCTAGCAAATAATGGGATTTGATTCAAAACGCCACGATTATAGCAGATTCATTTCCTTCCCGCAAGAGAAATGCATTTACCGCTCCATGCGCCAGATCTTTGAGCTGTAAGGCGGAAGCTCGGAGCCTCCTCCGAAGTCGTGGAGCGTTCCGGTGATTAGCTCGTCAGCCTGTCCGCAGCCGGCATCAAAATGCGCTGTGAAGGGTTCACTGTCGGCGTTAATGGCCACCAGAATCCTCTCTCCATCCACCTTTCTCTCAAAGATGCACTGTTTATTGGTCAGCAGCACGGAACGGAAGGAGCCGTAATTCAGTGCCTTGCTGTTCTTTTTGATCTCCGTCAGCTTCGCGATATGATCGGTAAGAGCATTCCATTCAGGAGCATCGAAGGAGGGGCGAAGCGCCGGATCTCCGTCCTTCTTATCGGCCCGCGTTCCCCATTCGCTGCCGTAATAAACGCAAGGGAAGCCCGGCATACCGTAAGCCAGAGTGTAGATCAGCGGCAGATGCTCCGGATTACCAAGGATGCTGGCCACACGGGTAACATCATGATTATCCACAAAGGACATCAGATGCATGCCCCGGTACCGGCACCACTGCTCCGGTCCGAACTGCTGTTGCAGGGAATGGATGATCTCGTACATATTCATGGAATTGAAGCTGCTGTATAGCCCCTTGTAGCAGGCGTAATTCGTGCAGCTGTCCAGCATCTCCGGGTTCACAAAAAGACAGTAATCTCCGAAAAGAAGTTCTCCCAGAAGAAGGAATTCCGGCTTCAGTTCTGCCGCAAGACCATGAAGCCTTTTAATGAAATCATGATCCAGGCAGTAAGCCACATCCAGCCTGAGTCCGTCAATGTCAAACTCGGATACCCAGCTGCGGACGGCATCAAAAATATGGCTGATCACTGCTTCATTGCGCAGATTCAGCTTCACCAGATCGAAATTTCCTTCCCACCCTTCATACCAGAAGCCATCATTGTAATTGGAATTACCGTCAAAGGAAATGTGAAACCAGTCCTTATAAGGTGAATCCCATTTCTTCTCCATCACATCCCGAAAAGCCCAGAAGCCTCGGCCGACGTGATTAAAAACGCCGTCCAGCACCACCCTGATCCCGGCAGCGTGCAGGGCATCCACAACCTCCCTGAAATCGGCATTGGTTCCAAGACGGGTATCGATCTTAAAATAATCTCTTGTATTGTAACCGTGGGTATCCGACTCAAAGACCGGAGAGAAATAAATCGCATTGATCCCCAGCTTTGTCAGATGCGGGATCCAGTCCAGTACCTTCCGTATCCTTGACTCCTGTACCCCGTCATTTTCATAGGGGGCTCCGCAGAAGCCCAGGGGATAGATCTGATAAAAAACACTTTCTTCATACCACATGGTTGATATCCTCCTTTTTCAGGAATCATCTGTCATGATCGGACAGACTATACGATCCGTCGCACTGTGTGCATGGGATAACGCTTCACTGCCCGGAGTGCCGCAGGCGCGGCAGCCCCATTTCGTTTCATGCTCAGGATAACAGCATTGAGACCACCTTCTATGCTACCGCAGCCACACGTTCAGGTCCACATTTCCCTCGATCCCGGGGACGCTCCCCTCGCTGCTGTACTGCCAGCCCTCCACATGATAGGGGAACTGGGGTGTGTCGTAGGCCGCCAGCCACCATTCATATTCTCCCAGTTTGGACAGATCCATAGCCTGGCAGAACCAGGCTGTCGAAGCATAGATCATCGGTGTGTAGCCCGCCTCTTTTATGGTCTCGCAGAAGCCCCGCAAAGCCTCGGTCCGTTCCTCGTTGCTGATATCATTTGCCCGGACACCCTCTGCATTGATCTTCTCGGTATCCACGATAACAGGCTGCGTGATGGTGTAGGGGCGGATCTGTTCCAGCACATATCTTGCTTCCTCTGCGCCTTCCTCATAGGATATGGCTTCCGTGAAGAAATACACTCCGCATTCCAATCCGGCACTAAGCGCACCCTCAATGTGGTTTTTGAACTGCGAGTCCTCAACCAAAGTACCTTCCTCGCCGTAGCCGCGAAAACCGCTCCGTGCTATCACAACATCCACGCCGGAATCCTTCACCGCCTGCCAGTCCACATCCGTCTGATAGGTGGAGACATCGATCGCCACCCGTCCGCTCTTCACCCCGTTGGGATAATAGTTCATATACCTCTCGCCCTCGGGGGTATAGAAATCCTTTTCAAAATCATAATCGTCCCGCGGAACACCGGCAACCACCTTATAATAGCTGCAATCCGGATATGTTCCGAAGAGCACATAGGCCTTCTCCAGATACTGCACGTAATTGTTCCGGAAATGTGCCATCAGTTCCTCCGGCACGTCCAGTTCCATTTCCTGCTCCAGCGCCGTATCCACAGCTGCGGGCTGTCCCAGCGAACGGTCCCGGAAATGTTCCCAGATAAAAAGTCCCGCAAAAAGAGCCGTCGTAAGGCTCAGCAGCACGATCAGGAGTCTCTGTCTGTTGCGCTGTACCTGAAGACGCCGAACCTCCCGCTGCAGCTTCCTCTGCTCATCCTTTGGCGGCACCTGTTCTTCCTCAGCGGATTCCTCTTCCGGTTCTTCCTCTATCAGGTCATCCGCTTCCATAAGTTCATCATCAAACTGACTTTTCATACAATAATACCCTTCATCAAAAACATCACTCGCAACAGTATACTTCAAAAAAAGACTCCCGTCCACCTTAAAGTGATTCCGGAAGCCTGACCCTCTTTCAGCGTAAACGGATATCCGCCCTTCTTTCGGTCATCGTGACTGCGAAAAAAAAGACCTATGTGACACCTTCTCCCAGTCACATAGGCCTCTCCCTGTTTACCCCCACAAGCAAACCCCAATTACTTGCAGAGAAAATCATATCACATTTTGCTAAAACAGGAAACCTTTTTTGTGCATTTCAGACAGATTTCGTGATTTTGACGGAGGAACGAGGGAAATATACCTCATTTCAGCCAAAAACGGCACAGTTTTGTAACAATTTGCACAAAATTTTAACACATGATAACGATTCCTTTTCCCCGGATGATACCTGAAGTATGAGTGGATTATTCTGCCCGGTTACCGCGTTGAGTGCCAAAATCTGCATTCCTGCAAGCGTCATACCCCCGGCACCTTTATCGCGCGTATAAAGAAACCCGACACTGCTGCCGGGTTTCTTTAACAGGAGGGGTTTTATCATAAAGCCTTTCAAGTAAGGCGCTAAGCATTTTTGATGAACTGATCATATCACAGCTTCTGTCACAGAACTGTCACACGCAAAACCAATTTGAATCATTTTCACCATTTCCGCCTCTGGCTTTTGATCAACCGTCCGCCATTTCTATGACCTGTTCTCCCTGTCCACAAGATTAGTGGCGCCGTAACGTTCTCTCAGTACGGGCTTTTCGATCTTGCCGGTAGCGTTGCGCGGAACGTCCGCGAAAATAAGCTTCCTGGGGCGTTTGTACCGGGGCAGCTCAAGGCAGAAGTTGTTGATCTCATCCTCGGTCGCCTGCTCGCCGGGTTTGAATTCGATAATAGCTGCGGCGATCTCACCCTGACGTTCATCGGGAAGACCGATCACGGCCACATCCTTGATCTTGTTATTCTTCATCAGGAAGGACTCGATCTGAACAGGATAAATGTTCTCACCCCCGCTGATGATGACGTCCTTCTTCCGGTCAACCAGCCAGATGAAGCCTTCTTCGTCCTGACGCGCCATGTCCCCGGTGTAAAGCCAGTCACCCTTCAGGCACTCTGCCGTTGCCTCGGGATTCTTATAATACTCGATCGTGACGCCGGGTCCCTTGACGATTAGCTCGCCCACCTCGCCCTTCTCAACAGGCGTGCCGGACTCGTCCACGATCTGTACCTCCCAGCCATATCCCGGAACGCCGATGGCACCCACGTGGTCGATATTCTCAACCCCCAGGTGTACACAGCCGGGTCCGATGGATTCGGAGAGACCGTAATTCGTATCATATTCATGCTTCGGGAAGATGGCCTTCCAGCGGGTAATGAGTGAGGCCGGTACGGGCTGCGCTCCGATATGCATGAGTCTCCACTGGTCCAGTTCATAATCCGAGACGGAAAGCTTTCCGCTCTCCAGCGCCATCAGGATATCCTGCGCCCAGGGCACCAGAAGCCACACGATGGTGCAATGCTCCTTGCTGACGGTATCCAGCACATATTCCGGCTTGGTGCCCTTCAGGAGCACTGCCTTTCCGCCGGAGATGAGGCTGCCGAACCAGTGCATTTTCGCACCTGTATGATAAAGGGGCGGAATGCAGAGGAATACATCATCCTTCTTCTGTCCGTGGTGCTGCTGTTCCACCCGTGCGGAATGCATAAGCGCTTTATGCTCATGCAGGATAGCCTTGGGGAACCCTGTGGTTCCGGAGGAAAAGTAGATCGCCGCATTGTCGGAATCAATGATCGGAATGTCGGGATTCATGCTGCTGCAATTGGCAACCAGCTCGTTATAGTCCTCGGCGAAGGTAGGACATCCGTCACCCACATAGAAAAGGAGCCGGTTTCGGGAGATTCTTTCGGCAATCTCCTCGATACGTCCTATGAAAGCCGGTCCGAAGACCAGGATATCCACATCCGCCAGATTCACGCAGTATTCAATCTCCTCGGAATCATAACGGAAATTCAGCGGTACCGCGATTGCTCCGGTCTTCAGAACCCCGAAATAAATGGGCAGCCACTCCAGGCAGTTCATCAGCAGGATGCCTACCTTATCATTCTTTTTGATCCCTCTGGAAAGAAGCAGATGGGCAAACCGATTGGCCTTTTCATTAAAGACCGACCAGGTGATCTCTCTGCGGTACGCAGCGTTCGGATTCGGCTCCGTCAGCTCATATTCACGCCAGGTTACGCGGCGCACCTCCTTAATTTCCGGATTCACCTCTACAAGCGCCACATCATTGGCATAGATCTTCGCATTTTTTTCAAGTAAATCAGTAATCGGCATTTGTAATTCCCCCGTAGAATCAATGGTTTCGTATTTCAGTCAATTTGACACTTCAACATTTTAGCACGCTATTGCAATAAAGTAAAGAGGTCTCCGAAGAGCCCCGGATTCATCCGAAGCCGCTCTTCTTATGCCCTTTGCGCCTTCCTTTTCTTACGTCAGAAATTACTGCCGTTCCAGCCCCAGTCCTTTGTGGAACGATATTCCACATAAATGTGATTTCCGGGAATCCCCAGCTCTTCCGCATAGATCTCGCAGATCTTCGCCGTCATCCGGTCAAAGGCAGCCGAATTGCCGGAGCCGAAAATGTCAACAGAGACAAATGCGCCCTTCTCCAGCTTCTCTCCCGCAAAGTAGAGACAATACTCATCCTCAAAGCCCACCATAAGATAGCTCTCCGGCTTACCGATGATAGCCGCAGCTTCCCCGAGCTTTGCCTTGATGGAATCCTTTTTCTCGTCACTCATTTTCACAGTAACTTTTGAATTGATAAAAGGCATTGTAAGCCCTCCTTTCCTGCGCGTTTTCAAGCGCAACTACTCTCCATATCCCTGCCGGAAAGCAGCCAGATTGATATCTACGGTCTTCGGCGGTACCTTGGCACGGATCACCGTCTCCCAGTCCTCCTTGCTGTAATTCATATGGCGTGCCGCCATACCCAGGACGATGATGTTGAAGGTCCGAGTATTCCCCAGCTTCTTTGCCTCCTCCATGGCATCGATGGCAAAGACCTGATACTTTTCGGAAAGCCCCTCGATGATGTTCTCCGGATACTTTGCCGCCCCCGTCACAACGGTTATGGGATCGATCCGCTGATCATTCACGATAAGGACACCGTCTTTTTTCAGAAAATGTGCATACCGGAGGGCCTCCAGCCTTTCAAAGGCGATCAGTACATCCGCACAGCCTTCTTCCACAATGGGTTCTGCCACAGCCTCTCCGGGCTCCGTGGCATATCTGACGTAGGTGACGACAGAGCCGCCGCGCTGTGCCATACCGTGAACCTCGGAAAGCTTTACGTCGTATCCGGCCTGCTCGGCAAGCCCTCCTAAAATCCGGCTGGTGAGCAGGGTTCCCTGTCCGCCCACGCCGACGATCATAATATTCTTAACTGACATTTTTCTATCTCCTTTTTATCTGTCATACTGAAACGCAGAAGAACCTCTTCCGGAATGACTCTATTGTCATACTGAAACGCAGAAGAGCTTCTTCCGGAATGACTCTATTGTCATCCTGAACCCCGGAGGGGTGAAGATCTTTGGTTTGATGAGATTCTTCGCTTCGCTCAGAATGACATATTCTACTTACGATTGGGGATCAGGTCGATCGCTCCGAAGGGACATAGCTGCTGACAGAGGCCGCAGCCGTTGCACATGGTGTCGTCGATCACGGCACAGCCGGTTTCCTCATCCTTCTTGATGGCGGGGCAGCCGGGTTTCAGGCACATACCGCACTTCTTACATTTCTCCGGATCAACCACACATTTGCCCTTCGGTACATAGGACTTCAGCAGTGCACAGGGTGACTGAGCGATGATGACGGAGAGAACATCCTTCTCAACCTCTTCCTTAACCACCTGCTCCAGTTTTGCCAGATCAAAGGCATCAACCACAATGACATCTTCAATACCCATGGCGCGGCAAAGCTTCTCCAGATCGATGGCATAGGTTGTCTCACCGTTCAGCATCTTGCCTGTAGCCGGGTGATTCTGGTGACCTGTCATACCGGTGGTGGAGTTATCCAGAATGATCACCGTACCGGTAGCCTGATTATATACCATATTCATCAGCGAGTTCACGCCGGTGTGGAGGAAGGTGGAATCGCCGATCACGGCAACCCATTTCTTCAGGTAGTCCTTTCCCTTCGCCTTTTCGATGCCGTGGAGCATGGAAATGCTGCCGCCCATGCAGAGGGTGGTATCCACCACGTTCAGAGGAGCCACCGCTCCCAGAGTGTAGCATCCGATATCGCCGGAGGCATGCAGACCCAGCTTCTTCAGCACGGAATAGGTGCTGCGGTGCGGACAACCCGGACACAGGATGGGAGGACGATTTGGAACCTCCGCCGCCGGATCCACATCCACCTTTTCCTGAAGAAGCTTCTCCCGCAGCATATTAGCACTGTACTCACCCTGCTTTGTGAAGAGTTCCTTTCCCTCGCAGGCAATCCCCCAGGAGCGAACCTGTTCCTCAATCACGGGCTCCAGCTCCTCCACGATGATAAGGCGATCCACCTTTGACGCGAATTCCTCGATCAGCTTCTTCGGAAGAGGATGAACGATACCCAACTTCAGTACGCTGGCGTGAGGCAGCACCTCCTTCACGTACTGGTACGGGATCCCGCTGGTAATGATACCGATGGATGTATCATCATAAGTAACCTTGTTAAGATCAATGCTGCAGGCATCCTCTGCCAGCTGTTTTTCTCTCTGCTCCACATAAATGTGCCGTCCCTTGGCCATTCCGGGCATCATGATATTCTTGGCAGGATTCCGAACATACTCCTTATCCTCAGGTACCACCCTTTCCTCCAGATTCACCACGCCCTGGGAATGTGCCAGACGGGTGGTTGTACGAAGGATAACCGGGGTATCGTATTTCTCCGAAATCTCAAAGGCCCTCTTTGTAAATACTCTTGCTTCCTCACTGTCGGAGGGCTCGATCACCGGCACATGGGCCGAGCGTCCGATCATACGGGTATCCTGCTCGTTCTGAGAGCTGTACAGGCCCGGATCATCAGCCACAATATAAACCAGTCCGCCCAGTGCCCCAATGTAGGAGGCCGTATAAAGCGGATCGGAGGCCACATTCAGGCCAACACATTTCATCGCGCACATGGCCCGCACGCCCACAATGGATGCGCCCTGCGCCACTTCTGCCGCAACCTTCTCGTTCGGTGCCCACTCGGCATATACGCCCTCATACTTCACCAGATTCTCACTCACCTCCGTACTCGGTGTGCCCGGATAGGCGGAGGACACCTTCACACCTGCTTCCCAGGCGCCTCTGGCGATGGCTTCATTTCCCAGCAAGATCTTCTTTTCCACTTTGTTTTCTCCCTTGTAATTTTATGTAAACCTTTATCAAAAGGTCTTATATCTTTCGTAGCCCAGCCGTAGATGCACTACCTTCCGGCTTTCCCTTCTCTGATTGCTCCAGAGTCCCCAACGCAGTAACGGCCGCCAGTCCGAGCGTGCCTGTATCTTCTCAAGAACCGAGTCCACGGACACCACGGAATACACCGGATTCATCAGCGCGATCTCCCTCTGGGGATCCCTCATACCAAGCCTCCTTCTGCGGTATTCCGCTCCGGAACGCTTTGTAAAAAAGTTCAGCATTCTGCGGGCCTGGGGGGTCGGCATTTCAAATATCACATTACAGCCCTGAAAACTGCGATACAGCCGATCCAGAAAGATCTTCATTTCCTCCCGTGTCATATAGGAAAATGTATTCCTGACCACAAAGAGAAGTCCACGGTCCATTTCCACGGAAAGCTGATCCATCCAGGAAAAATCATTGATGGAGCGGTCGATCCGTCTCTCCCGGGCTCCCCTCTTTGCATAAAGACTTCGGACGGAAAGCCGGCCCGGACTGTCCAGATCATACCAGAGCACCCGTTGATTGTCTACCCGTTCAAACATGGTATCCAGACTGCAGCCGATATATACCACCGTTCCGTTGGGATACTCCTGCAGGAAGAGCCTCACCGCATCATCCAGCTTTCGTTGTGTGGCCGCTTCCAGAAGATTGAATATATTTTTCCCGCCCGCTCCCGATGCATTATTCAGCGAATGCTGGGAGACGTACCGGGTGGCCAGCTCATCCTGAAAAATCTCGGGATACCATTTCGACCAGACGGCCCGGTTCTTTATCTCCTGCTGATACTGGTGAAGAATCGCCGTATCCGTTTCCAGCAGAAGATCATGCAGCACCTTCATGAGATGCCTGCTTTCCCGAAGCTCCTGGCGGAAATAAAAATCCGCCTCCCGCCCGGGATATTCGAAATATTTGGCTTCGATTCCGGTATCCATGACACGGCCGGCAAAGCGCCGGGCGCAGGCATTGACCGGATCTCCCGTGCCGGACACCACAAGAACGTCCTTGCAGATATCCGTAAATTCCGCGCAGACCGGACTGGTGTACTCCGTCCGTCCCGCATAATTCTTCACCCAGTACTCCCCGAGGAAATCCTTCCTTACCTGCATTTCCTGCTGCTGCCGCTTATTCGGACTGGAGAAGAGATCCTCATCCAGAAACTCCGCATCCATGCGGGGTGACATGAGCACCAGCTTGTCCGGATCAGGAAAACCCTCCTTCCAGGTAAGGAGCGACAGGGAGAGAGCCAATCCCGCTCCGGCTCCACAGCCGAAAATGATCATTGCTCCCTGCTCTCTTCTCCGGGTAAAATTCCGGTAGGCGGGAAGAAGAAAATCAAAAACGTCCTGACAGTCATTTTCCGGAGCTATGGGGTAAAGAGGCACCGTAACAGCCATTCCCGTCAGATTGCAGAGTGACAGGATAAAACGCCATTCCTTCTTTCGGATCGGATAGATCCTCTCGCTGCTGTAGAGATAAAAGATATTTCCCCTGGCACGTTCGGGGATCAGACGATAGACCGGAAATCCGCTGATCTTCGTCCGCTCAATGGTAAGGGCATCCGAAATAAAGGCCGGAAGGAGCATATCGCTCTTTTTTCTGCCGGCCAGAAGCTGTTCCTTTAGTTTATTCCTAGCCTCTTCCCCTGCCATTGCTTCACCCATAGTTTACGAAACGTGATACAGCCCCTGAGATCAGGGGCTGCAAAGCTTCACGAGGCTATCGCCATCAATTTGAATCCTGAAAATAATAGCCGACGCCCCATTTGGTATGAATATACTCCGGATCTGCCGGCTTTGTCTCGATCTTCTCCCTGAGACGCCGGACATGCACATCCACCGTTCTTGCATCTCCCGGATAACCCGGTCCCCAAATAGTCTTCAGCAGCTCATCCCGCGAATAAACCTTATTGGGATTTGATACAAGAAGGAGTACCAGGTCAAATTCCTTGGCAGTCAGATTCACTTCCTTCTCATGAATGAACACCCTGCGGGAATCTGTTTCGATCCGAAGTCCCTTCTTCTCGATCACACTGTTCTTCTCCTGGCTTCCGGCTTCATTACGCGCGTTCCGGCGAAGGATGGCCTTGATCCGTGCCTTAACCTCCAGGATATTAAAAGGTTTGGTAATATAATCGTCTGCTCCGTACTCCAGCCCCAGGATCTTATCCATATCCTCGCCCTTGGCCGTCAGCATGATCACCGGCACGTCCGAGAACTCCCTGATCAGCTGGCAGGCTTCCAGCCCGCTGAGACGCGGCAGCATGATATCCAGCAGTATGATATCGTAGTTTCCCGTTCTGGCCATTTCCACGGCGGTTTCTCCGTCATAGGCCATATCCACTTCCATATCATCCTGCTCCAGGCTGAATTTCAGTCCCTTTACGATCAGCTTTTCATCATCCACGACCAGCGCTTTTTTCATGCAGAATTCTCCTTCAATCCACGGTGATCCGTTCCTTCAGCTTCTGAAATGCGGCTTCCTTGATCCCGGGCACCAGCATCAGGTCCTCCGTCTTCCGAAAGCTTCCCTGCATTTCCCGGTATGCCAGTATATCCTCCGCTTTCCGTTCTCCGATCCCCGGCAGCGTCATCAGTCTGTTTTTATCCGCCGTATTGATATTTACCCGTCCTTCGCCGGACGGTTCCTCCTTCTCTCCCTCTGCCGGGAAATAAAGCTTTTCTCCGTCTGAAATGTACTTTGCCAGATTCACGGCACCTCTCGCCGCATTTTCCGCATATCCTCCCGCTGCCAGCAGCGCATCCTCCGCCCTGCTCTCAGAAGGAAGAGTATATACACCCTCCCGTACCACAGCGCCGCATACATAAACGACGATCTCATGCTTTCTCTCCTCTGAGGCAGCATACGACACCGCTTCCGTTCCGGACATCTCCGTCCCATCCGTCATGGTACGGATCGTAAGCTCGCTGCTTCCGCAGCCGCTCAGCAAAAGACAGAGTACAAATGCTCCTATCCTTTTCTTCATTCCCTTTTTTCATCCGGCCGGGAAAACCGTTTACGACAATTCTATTGTAACGAATCTCGCCTGAATATTCAAGCACCGATTCCAAACTTACCGTCCCCAAACAGAACCCGGACGCTCGGCCTTTTCCTTGAAGAGCGCTTCCTTCAGGATCGCGGTTCCGATACCCTTCTCCGTGAAAAACTCCAGAAGCAGACAGTGCTCCAGGCGTCCGTCCAGGATATGGACGCGGGACACTCCCTTTTCCATAGCCTCGATGCAGTTCTGCAGCTTCGGAAGCATGCCTCCTCCCACAACACCGGTGGAAATGAGGTCTTTCGCCTCCTGAATGTCCATTTCCGAGATCAGTGTCTTCTTATCGTTAGGATCTACAAATACACCCTCGATATCGGTAAGGAACGCCAGCTTCTCGGCATTGATTGCGGTTGCCACTGCGCAGGCACAGTCATCCGCATTAATGTTATATCCGTGATGATCTTCCATCCCAACGCCGATGGGCGCGATAACAGGTATAAAATCATTATCGATCAGTGTATCCAGAAGAGCAGCATCGGTTTTTACAACCTCACCCACATATCCGATATCCTTGTCTCCCGCCATTTTCTTCTTCACCTGCAGGAGATCCGCATCCTTTCCGCTGATACCGATAGCACGGAGTCCCACCTCGGACATCAGGGTGACAAGGCTTTTATTTACCTTGGAAAGGACCATTTCCGCCACATCCAGAGTCTGTTCATCCGTCACGCGGAGGCCGTTCTCAAATCGCGATTCGATTCCCAGACGGCTGAGATACTTACTGATCTCCTTTCCGCCGCCATGTACAATGATGGGCTTCATACCCACCAGCTTCAGCAGTGCCACATCCTGGATCACATGGAATTTCAGTTCCTCATCCAGCATTGCGCTTCCGCCGTACTTGACGACGATCTTCGTCCCGTTGAACCTTTTGATATAAGGCAGTGCCTCGATCAATGTCTGGGCTTTGGCGATGACGGCATCGATCTGATCGTTATTAACCATAATAGCAGTATCTCCTTTATCATCTATCTCTTTGAAATGCAGACAGCTTTAAGATCTGTAGTCCGCGTTGATTTTCACATAATCATAGGTAAGGTCGCAGCCCCAGGCCGTGGCCTCTGCCTCTCCCTGATTGGCGTTAACCTCCGCCGTGATCTCGGCAGGGGAAAGGATGCGAAGGGCTTCCTCCTCAGAGAAGGCCGGCATGGCCCCCTGTTTCACCAGCTGAATCCTTCCCGCCTCACTCACCATGGTTACATCTATCTTTGAGGGATCATACTCGGCGCCGGAATATCCCATGGCGCAGAGCAGACGTCCCATATTTGCATCCCTTCCGAAGATAGCTGCCTTCGTCAGATTTGAGGTAATGATCGCCTTTGCCAGGGTTCGTGCTGTCTTCCGGTCAGGCGCACCTGTTACATGTGCGGTAAAAAGTCTGGTTGCTCCCTCTCCGTCCTGTGCCGTCTGTCTGGCAAGGTAGGTGCAGACCTCCATCAGAGCTTCGGTAAAGGCCGCAAGATCCTCTCCCTCCCCCTCGATCCGGGGTGCCTTTGCAAGACCATTGGCCAGAACAACAACCGTATCATTGGTTGATGTATCTCCATCTACAGATACCATGTTGTAGGTTTCGTCCACAACTGCCCGAAGCGTCTTCTGGAGAAGGGCCTGATCGATATCCGCATCCGTTGTGATAAAGCAGAGCATGGTTCCCATATTCGGGTGGATCATGCCGGAGCCCTTGCTCATGGCTCCCATCCGGCAGGTCTTTCCGCCGACCGTAAATTCCACTGCGATCTCCTTCTTATGGGTATCCGTTGTCATGATCGCCTCTGCCGCATCCTTCGCCGCCTCGCGGCTTGTGGAAAGAACGGGAGCCAGCTTATGCACGCCCTCCAGAATGACATCCATGGGAAGCTGAAATCCGATCACGCCGGTAGAAGCAACCAGTACCCGTTCGGAGGGAATACCCAGCACATTTCCGGCTTCCTCCGCGGTTACCTTTGCATTTGCCAGACCTTCTTCCCCGGTGGCCGCATTGGCAACGCCCGTATTAACGACCACGGCCTGTGCTTTCCCGTAACGGTTCACGATCTCCCGGTCCCACTGCACAGGTGCAGCAGTTACCTTATTCAATGTAAATGTACCGGCCAGCACGGCTGGCACTTCCGACCGGATCATGGCCATATCCTTATTCGTTTTTCCCGGCTTGATCCCGGCCCTTAAACCGGCTGCTTCAAAGCCCTTTGGGGCGTTGACCCCTCCGTCGATCACTTGTACTGCCATCGTATAAACCTCCAAATACTGACTGTATCTGTCCTTTTTCAAAAAAGCGGTATACAGATTTTTATTCCGGAAACCGTCTGGGGAAAATCCGACAGGTATCCGGGCTCCTACGGGAACATCGGTGGGAAAAGAAGCCCCTCTGTCTCGGGAAGCCCGAACATCAGATTCATGTTCTGAACGGCCTGTCCCGCAGCACCCTTGACCATATTATCCAGTGCACCCATGGCAATCACACGATTGGTCCGGGGATCCTGAACAAAACCGATATCCAGCAGATTGCTGCCCTCTACCCAGCGGGTCTGGGGGCAGGCCCCTTCGCCCAGAAAACGGATGAAGGGCTCCTCAGCATAGTATTTCTCATATGCCGCCGTAATATCCGCTGCCGTCACATTATCCGCAAGCTTTGCATAGCAGGTGGCCAGAATTCCTCTGTTGATGGGGAGAAGATGCGGTGTGAAATTGATCGTGAGGGGCTTCCCGCCGGGTATCCTGCGCGCCTCCTCATCTCCCCAGGCATAACCCAGCTGCTCCTCGATCTCCGGAGTATGCCGGTGGCTTGCCACGCCGTAGGCCTTGAAATTCTCATTTACTTCACAGAAAAGATTATCTACCTTCGCGCCGCGCCCGGCTCCGGAAGTTCCGGACTTTGCATCCACGATAATGGTGTCGGGATCGATGAGATGCTCCTTCACCAGGGGATACAGCGTCAGGATCGAACAAGTGGTATAGCAACCCGGATTCGCCACAAGGCGCGCCTGCTTCACAGCCTCCCGATTCACCTCTGCAAGTCCGTAAACCGCTTCCGCAAGGAACTGCGGGCTCTTATGTTCGATCTTATACCAGGATTCATAGACCTTTACATCCTTCAGACGATAATCCGCTGACAGATCCACCACCTTGCATTCCTTCAGGATCTCCTCCGTCAGAATACCGGCCAGATAACCCTGGGGTGTTGCGGTAAAAATAACATCCGCTTCCTTTGCAAGCGCAACAATATCATCATCCCTGCAGGAGTCATCCGCAAAGGACTTCATATTTCCATATATTTTACTGTAGGACTGATCCACATAGCTTCGGGATCCGTACCAGATCACCTCCGCAGAGGGGTGGTTATACAGAAGCCTTGCCACCTCATGTCCGGCATAGCCCGTAGCTCCGATGATTCCTGCTTTGATCTTCTTCACTTTCTTCATCCTTCCGTTCTTAATCCTCTACCCGCATATTGGCTTATTTACACGGTATCTAATGGATTATAGCCTTACTTACCGGAAAAGGCAAGTTATTTCTCTTGATTCTGTACTGATTTTGGTATAAACTGTAGAGAACAATGTTCAGGAAAGGAGCCAATACTATGGCAAAAGAAAAGGTAGTACTTGCCTATTCAGGCGGACTGGATACCACAGCCATCATTCCCTGGCTGAAAGAAAACTATGATTACGAAGTGATCTGTGTCTGTGTGGATGTCGGACAGGAGTCTGAGCTGGAGGGACTCGAAGAGAGAGCAAAATACTCCGGAGCAGAGAAGCTTTACATTCTGGATGTGATCGATGAATTCTGTGATGAATACATCCTTCCCACCGTAAAGGCTGACGCAGTCTACGAGAACAAGTATCTTCTCGGCACATCCTTTGCCCGCCCGCTGATCGCGAAGAAGCTGGTGGAGATTGCCCGCAAGGAAGGCGCAGTTGCCATCTGCCACGGTGCTACCGGCAAGGGAAATGATCAGCTCCGTTTCGAGCTTTCCATCAAGGCCCTGGCACCGGACATCAGGATCATTGCCTGCTGGCGTGATCCCAAGTGGCAGTTTGATTCCCGTGAATCCGAGATTGCTTACTGCCAGAGCAAGGGAATCGACCTCCCCTTCGATGCAAAGCATTCCTACAGCCGTGACCGGAACATCTGGCACATCAGCCACGAAGGTCTGGAGCTGGAATCTCCCGCAAATGAGCCGAATTACAAGGATCTTCTGGTTCTGGGTGTCTCTCCGGAGGACGCTCCCGATGAGGGTGAGTACGTGGAAATGACCTTCGAAGCAGGCGCTCCGAAGTCTGTCAACGGCAAGGAAATGAAGATCTCCGATATCATCCGTGAGTTGAACCGTCTGGGCGGCAAACACGGAGTTGGTATCATCGATATTGTGGAGAACCGCGTGGTCGGTATGAAGTCCCGTGGTGTATATGAAACTCCCGGCGGAACCATCCTCATGGAAGCACATAAGCAGCTGGAGGAACTGGTTCTGGATCGTGACACGCTGGATTTCAAGCATCACATCGGTATTAAGTTCGCAGATCTGGTTTACGAAGGAAAATGGTTCTGCCCCTTACGCGAGTCCCTGCAGGCCTTTGTCGAGAAGACCGATGAGCGCGTTACGGGAACCGTGAAATTCAAGCTGTATAAGGGAAATATCATCAAAGCCGGAACCACCTCTCCCTATACACTCTACTCCGAATCCATCGCCAGCTTCACAACCGGTGATCTCTATGATCATAAGGATGCTACCGGATTCATCAACCTCTTCGGCCTTCCCATGAAGGTAAGAGCCATGCTGGATCAGGAGCGTGAAGGAAAGTAAGTAAATCATAGCCTGCTGCAGATCACGCAGCAGGCTTTTTTTATGCCCTATGATCAAAGGGCGTTTGTCATTCCGGATGAGCTTCAGCCGGATCCCTCACCCTTCGGAATAATAGAAAAAGCCCTGTGGCAACACTGCCGCAGGGCCTGAAATCATTCTGTCATTTTAGTAGAAGAAGAGGATCTTACCATACTGTACACAGTAGGTCACCTTTGATCTGTTCACCGCATTGGGGAACTTGAATCCAATGCAGGCTCCCACATTATTGATACCTGCCATTGCTTCCTGTGCCGCACGAAGTGCAGTGGAAGAACCTCCGTCCTTCAGCGCATTTGCGAAGTTCTTGGTCTTGCATGCTGTAAACTGATAAGGCTGATAGATTACCTCGGAAATGGTATTCGGATAGACTCCGGAGCGAACACGATTCATAACAACATTCGCAACGGCCAGCTGCGCATCGTAGCACTCCGAACCCGACTCTGCATATACGATTGCAGCCAGCAGATACAGATCGGTTGTTGTGGTAGTAACTACCCTCTGTGTTACATTCGTTGAACCGTCTGCATCCCCTGCTTCGGGATTTGTGAGTGATGAACTCGAAGCGATCGCCTTTGAAGCGTACTTCTTTCCTTCCAGTTCTTTTGTCGCATCCTCAATCAGCTTCTTTTCCGTTGCAAGCAGTTCCTGATAATCAGCCTTGGCCTGCTTCAGATCCTCGATATCCTGTGTGCTGATCGCCTCAGCCATGATACCATCCGTTATAGAAACATACTCAGTGGATACAAATCCATAGCTTCCATCAGGGAGACGGATACATGTCCACTTATCCGTGCTTCTGTCATCATCTACGATAAAATACTCACCTACGGAAGCAACGAAGTAGACATCGGATGTTGCATTTCCGTACATACGAACGCGGACGCGATCCCGGATCACCGCAAAGGAAGCAAGATAATTCTCAACCTTCTCGGTTGCCTTTTCATCCGTCAGGATCAGATTGGTTGCAACATATCCTGTTACGCCACCGGAGCTGATCTTCGTCCACTTATCTCCTGCCTCAACAACCTCACCCGTTGCACCTGCGAAAAGACGTCCGACAATTTCTGCTTTCTCATCTGCCTCTTCCCGGATATTGACTGAGTCCCTTTCAGTCAGGAACTTGCCCGACATATCATACTTTGCATTGGTCAGGGCCTGCACATCCTTCCGTGCCACCTTAACCTGCTGTTCCTCGGCGATCACCTGCTTCAGCTCTTCCGTCTGAATCTCACCGATCATGCTGGCCGGGTAAAGCATCAGGGTTTCGCCCTGATCTGCGGGATCTACCGTACTCACCTCGGAAGTGATCTCATCCGCTTCTCCAATCATGGACTTATCATCCGCATCATTCTTTTTCCCGGAAAGATTCAGTATAACGACAACAAAGGCAATAACCGTTGCTACAACCATTACCGCCAGCGCATTCCGAACGATATAGCGTCCGGAGAAAATATACCGTTTTGCCTTATACTTCATCCTGTTGATCTTCAATTTGTTCCTCGTACTCATTTCTCAAAACCTTTTGTGGCAGTTTCATTTTACTCTTCCTAAAAAGCAACTGTCAACCGAATTCTTTGTGAAAACTCTGCAACGCGTCGCAAATCGTTACATTTTTTCTCTTTTTGTTACAGTTCTGTTACGCATGATGAATAGTATCACGTTCCTATTTCTATGTCAAGTATAAAAAAAGGGGAAAAAGTGGTGTCCTTTTGGGCACATTGCCTCCACCCGTACTCCACAGACACCTTTTTTTCCCTTTTTTCCGTCATTTTTCACAAGTTATGTCTACTCACCTGTGGGATGTGTATCCTGCCCCGCTTCGCTTTGACGCTGTTCCGAATCCGGTTCTGCCTCCCCCTGATCCTTACTCTCCTCCTGCTCATCCTTCCAGGCAAAGTAACTGTCTATGCCATTTGCCAGGCCCCGGACCATCAGTTTCTGGTACTCGGCATCGGAAAGCCTCCGATCCTCTTCCTCATTGGAGAGAAAACCCATTTCGATCACCGCTGCGGGCTTCCTGGCATAATTTAGAAATGTCATATCCGCCGTCTGAATGATACCCAGACGGTTCTGCTCCGTAAGAAGACAGCTTTCCGTAAGCATCGCATTTGCCAGATAAAAGCAGCTTTGGTAATATTTTGCTTTCTCCTCATCCACCGGAGCCACAAAACCCAGGATTCCGTTAGTCCCTGCTTCTGCAGAGCTTTGAGCTGCAAGCCGGATCATGATCTCCGCTTCGCTGGCATTCCCCGCTACGGCACGTTCCGCATTGCTGAGAGAAATGGTAGAGGATACTCTGGACAGGATCACCGTGTAACCCCGCAGTTCCAGTTCATGCTTCAACTGCTCCGCCATATTCAGTGTCAGCTCATATTCAAAGGTCCCTGTTGCTGTACCGATTGCACCCTTTGTCATCTTCTGCTTCGTCGGTCTTTCACTATCAGGGAAAAGCGGCTCCTTCCCGGCATCCGCATAAATCTGCTTTGCCGGATCGATGAATACCACATGGGTGTTCACCTTTGCCTGCTTCTCTTCGGCCCATTTCATCTCCGTCAGCTTTACCCGGCCGGATTCTACATATAATATAGTGTCATTCAGACGGATCCGGTTCCAGCCTTCCTTGATACCGGTCCGGCGCAGATTCACTCCGGCTTTTACCGTCGTATACTTCTCGCTCATTGTATCCGGAAGCCGGTAGATCACCGTTTCATCCTTCGTTGTCACCACATAGTCTTTGGTCGTAGTAAAACCGGCCTTAAGCTCATCCGGGTTCAAGGCCTCCGTCAACTCCTCCTTCTTCCCGCATGCCGCAAGGAAGAACGCGGCAAATACAAATAAGAAGAGAAAATATGAAATTCTTCTCTTTAAAGTCATTCTTCCGATATTCCTTATAACAGCAGCATGGCATCACCGAAGGAGAAAAACCGGTATCTCTCCTCCACTGCCGTCCGGTATGCTTCCAATACATGTTCTCTGTCATAGAAAGCGGATACCAGCATGATCAGCGTAGATTCCGGCAGATGAAAAGTCGTGATCAGTGCATCCACCACCCGGCAGGTATAACCCGGATAGATGAAAATATTCGTCCAACCGCTGGTGGCTTTCAGAGGCAGGCCCTGTCCCGCCACGGTTTCCAGTGTCCGCGTGCTGGTGGTCCCCACCGAGATCACACGCCCTCCCTCCGCTTTCGTCTGATTGATCAGATCCGCCGCTTCCTGCGGCAGTTCATAGTATTCGCTGTGCATTTCATGTTCTTCCACCGTTTCCGCCTTTACCGGGCGAAAGGTGCCCAGTCCCACATGCAGCGTCAGGCGCGCGATCCGAACGCCCTTCTCTTCGAGGGAAGCAAGAAGCTCCTCCGTAAAATGCAGTCCGGCGGTGGGTGCCGCTGCAGAGCCCGCATTTTTTGCATAAACAGTCTGATACCGTTCTCTGTCTGCAAGCTTGTGAGTGATATAGGGTGGAAGAGGCATTTCACCCAGCCGGTCCAAAAGCTCCTCCCAGATTCCCTGATAGGAAAAACGGATCAGCCGGTTTCCGCCGGATACGATATCTTCTATGGTTCCCGTCAGCAATCCGTCGCCAAAGCTTACCTCCGCGCCCGGACGCAGCTTTTTTCCGGGCCGCACCAAAGCCTCCCAGACATCATTTCCCCGATTTCTGAGCAACAGTACCTCAATTGCCGCACCCGTATCCTTCTTTACGCCCAGAAGACGGGCGGGAATTACCCGGGTTTCATTGATCACAAGACAATCCCCCGGGCGAAGATACTCCTCCAGGTCACGGAAATGTCTGTGTTCTATGGTATGCTCCTTCCGGTTCAGAACCATCAGCCGCGAATCACTTCGCATAAGGAGCGGATCCTGAGCGATCAGTTCCTCCGGAAGGTCGTAATAAAAATCCGAAACATTCATGAAGCCACTCCGTTTACCGGCGCAGGGATACCCCTATCTTCTCAAGCCCTGCCAGTATCTTGTCGATTTTTTCATTTACTTCGGCATCGGAAAGAGTGCGGTCCGATGCACGGAAGAGCAGGCTGTAGGCGAGAGACTTCTTTCCCTCTCCCAGCTGTTCACCCTCATAGATATCAAAGAGGGAAACCGTTTCCAGAAGCGCACCGCCACATTTCCGAATAACCTTCTCGATATCCCCGGACAATACGGACTTATCCGCTACCAGAGCCAGATCCCTGCTTGCACCCGGGAACTTGGCCACACCGATATATTTAATATCAAAGCGTGCCAGCGATGTAACCGTCTCCATATCGAGAACGGCTGCAAAGCAGTCACCCTTCATATCATAATTCTCCACAACTTCCGGATGAACCTGCCCGATATATCCAATCAGAAGCTCACCCTTGCGGATCTCAGCCTGACGGCCGGGATGCAGGAAGGGATAATCCTTCACAGGAACAAACTCCACATCCTTTTCAAACTTCAGATGATCAAAGAGTTCCTCCACAACGCCCTTCAGTGTAAAGAAGTCACCATCCCCGTACATTCCCAGCGTGAGCTTCAGTTTCTCATCCGGAAGCTCTGTCAGAGGAAGGGAATGAGGAATATAGACATTTCCCAGCTCATACAGCCGGACATTCTTGTTCCGTCTGTTGAAGTTCGTGGCCAGAGAGGTCATCATACCGGAGAGGGTAGTTGTACGCATGATACTGAAATCCTCTCCCAGAGGATTACTGATCCTGATCGCCGCACGTAAGGGATGATCCGCCGGAAGCAGTAATTTATCAAATACCTTCGGACTTTCAAAGGAATAATTCATACCGCCGGAGAATCCGCAAGCCTCCACCACGGTCCGGACTACGCCCTGGATCTGTCTATGATACGGCAGACCTCCGATTCCTGCGGAAACAGTGGTCAGCGTAGAAGGAATCTTGTCATAACCGTAGAAACGAGCTACCTCCTCTGCCAGATCAGCCATACAGTTCAGATCCTGGCGGAAGGTGGGGATCGTCAGTTCTCTTTTTTCTTCATTATAGGAAAGACCGAGACTGTGGAAATAATGCAGCATGGTGGCCTCGGGAACGGAGAGTCCCAGAAGGCGGTTCATCTTCTCAGGTTCAAAGGGAAGAACCTTCGGTGCTACGGGATTGGGATATACATCTACCGCTCCCTTCAGAACGGTACCGCAGTTCATTTCTTCGATCAGCTGGCAGGCCCGGTTAATGGCCTCCTCCGCAAGGTTAGGATCCAGCCCTTTTTCGAACTTTCCGGCTGCATCCGTCCGGAGGCCCAGTCTCCGCTCGGACAGACGGATATTCGTTCCGTCAAAGCAGGCCGCCTCGAAAAGGAGAGTGGTCATGGTATCCGTAACCATGGAATTCTCACCGCCCATGATACCGCCGATGGCAACCTCCTTTTCACCGTCGCAGATCATCAGAACATCCTTATCCAGTGTGCGTTCCACGCCATCCAATGTTTTGAAGACATCCCCATCCGCCGCACGGCGCACGATGATCTCGTTTTTGGCAATGGTGGACAGATCGAAAGCATGCATCGGCTGTCCGTACTCTTCCATTACGTAGTTGGTGATATCCACGATATTATTTATGGGGCGGATTCCCTGGGAACGAAGTCTCTGCTGCATCCACTTCGGTGACGGTCCGATCTTTATATCCTTCACAACTCTGGCAATATACCGCTTGCAGAGGTCAGGATCCTGAATTGTTACCTTGATGTAATCTTCGGTTTTTTCCTCTGATTCCTCCTTCACGGTTACCTCCGGCAGATGGAGGGGCTTGTCAAATGTAACGGCAGCCTCCCGTGCCATACCAATAATGGAGAAGCAGTCCACACGGTTAGAAGTAATCTCATATTCTACATTTGTATCATCCAGTCCCAGCGCATGTATCGCATCATCTCCGGGTTTTACACCGGCATCTGCCGGAAAAACATAAACTCCGTCCTCCGGTGCTTCCGGATACAATTCGCGGGAAGAACCAAGCTCCTCAATGGCGCACATCATGCCAAAGGACTCCACGCCTCTCAGCTTGCCCTTTTTGATCCTGATCCCGTCAGGAGGAAGCTCACCTCCGTCATGGCCGCCGGCTACACGACCGCCGTCCAATACGGTAGGAACCAGATCTCCTTCCTTAACATTCGGAGCTCCGGTCACGATCTGGATCGGCTCCTCCTGTCCCACATCAACCTTGCAGATCACCAGCTTATCCGCATCGGGATGACGCTCAATGGACAGGATATGACCTACCACGATCTTGTCCAGGTTCTTGTTATATTTTTTATAATTCTCCACATGGGAACCGGACAGTGTGATCCGGTCCACAAATTCCTCAGGGGTTACGTCCAGGTCCGGAACGTATGCCTTTATCCAGGAAAGGGGTGTATTCATCTCATTTATCCTCCTTGTCGTAATCAGATCTCTCACATCGCCTGTCTAACCAGATCAAAACTGTCCCAGGAAACGTACATCATTTTCATACAGCAGACGCATGTCATCGATCTCATACTTCAGCAGTGCCACACGCTCCAGGCCGATTCCGAAAGCAAAGCCGGAATAAACCTCAGGATCGATTCCGCACATTTCCAGAACATGGGGATGAACCATACCGCAGCCAAGAATCTCGATCCAGCCGGACCCCTTGCAGACGGAGCAGCCCTTTCCTCCGCACTTGAAGCATGTCACATCTACCTCAGCCGAAGGCTCAGTGAAGGGGAAATGATGCGGCCGGAGCTTCGTCTTCGTCTCCGGTCCGAAGAAACTGGTTGCAAACTGATCCAGCGTTCCCTTCAGATCCGCCATGGTAACCCCCTCGCCTACCACCAGGCCTTCTACCTGATGGAAGGAAGGACTATGGGTCGCATCCACCTCATCCGAACGGAAAACGCGTCCCGGAGAAATGATCTTGATGGGGAGTTTCCCTTTCTCCATGATCCGTGCCTGCACGGAGGAGGTCTGCGTCCGGAGAAGAATATCCTTAGTGATATAGAAGGTATCCTGCTCATCCTTGGCAGGGTGATTTGCCGGAATATTCAACAGCTCGAAATTGTAGCGGTCATATTCTACCTCGGGGCCTTCCACCACTTCATAGCCCATACCGATAAATACCCGTTCCAGATCCTCCAGAGCGATCTGGTTGGGATGTCTGTGTCCACGAAGAGCTCTGACACCCGGAAGAGTCACATCGATCGTTTCCCTCTTCAGACGTTCCGTCAGCAAAGCATGCTTCAGCTCCTGCTTCTTTTTTTGCAGTGCATCCTCCAGAACAGCACGTACCTCATTAACCTGCTGACCCACCTTCGGACGTTCCTCCGGTGACAGGTCCTTCATTCCCTTCAGGATCTGCGTCAGTTCTCCCTTTTTACCGAGAATCGCGACACGAATCTCCTCCAGTGCCTCCTGATTACCTGATTCGGCAATCTTTGCTTCCGCTGCTTCTCTGATCTTCTGAAGCGCTGTATTCATCTTTCTTCCTCCTGTATCAAATGTATCATGCCATCGCGTAAAAACTCCCTCTGCCGTGTATCCGGCAGAGGGCTGATTTTACTCTCCACATCAATTAACGCCTGTAAACACTACTCTTCATCTTCCTCGGGTTCGGGGCAGAACAGCAGTGACTCCACATCTCTGTCTCCGTATTCGTAGAGACGGTCATGGATCAGCTCCTGAATATCCTCCGGTGCCTGGATCACGATGATCTGCAGGAAATTATCCACATAATCGCACCACTTCGCACGGATTTTCCGAAGATCCTGCTCCGTTGGGTCCTTCTGAACCAGATTCCGGTTGAAGCTGATATTCTCCTTTGCCGTCAGGATCTCCCGCAGGCCCATACTCTGATAACGGATACCGTAGGCGATCTGCTGGATTTCTTCCGTTCTGACAAATGCGCAGTCATACATTTCAATTACCAGCGGAAGAACCGCTTCCTCCGGATCATTGAAATAATGACAGTGATAGTACATATCTTCCTTCTTATTCAGTTCCTCGATATCCTGATTATTGTACCACAGATATCTGGCTCCACGGATCTTCGGCGCATCCGAATCAAACTTTTTGGCGAAGATCACATCTCTTTTCTTCAGCTTCCTCTTCTGCTTTTTGGGAATCGGATTCTCGGAAAGGAAATCACTCATTTCCGACATGTCATTAATACCCGCTTCAACATTTGTGGTATTAATGGGTTCCGTGGAATTCACGGTGCGGATATTCACCTGGTTTACAGGATTCACGGTAATGGTCTCACCTGCCACCTGAAGAGACGGAATCTGCTCCTCCTCTGCTTCCTCATCAGCTCCGAACGCGCTGTCCACAAAGGCGCTGTCCTCTGCAGGTTCTTTTGCAAAGGCGCTGTCCCCCGCGGGCTCTTCCGCAAAGGCACTGTCCTCCGCAGGCTCTTCCGCAAAGGCACTGTCCTCCGCGGGCTCTTCCGCAAAGGCGCTGTCCTCCACAGGCTCTTCCGCAAAGGCGCTGTCCTCCGCGGGCTCTTCCGCAAAGGCGCTGTCCTCCGCATTCTCCGGCATTTCAGTTTCACCGGGTTCCCGGGTAAACTTACCGTCTTTTTGAGTCGTCGCGTTTTCCTTAGCCGTTCCTTTTTCCGCTGCGGCAAGTGCACTGCCTGCTGCTGCAACGACTGCCGCAAAGGCACTGTCCTCTGCCAGCTCATCAGCCGTAAATCGGGCTTCCTCCGCTAAAGCACTGCCCTCGGGACCTTCCTTAGCCGTTTCCAGATCCTGCTGCAGCCTGGGATCCGTAAATGCACTGTCAAAGCTTGTTTCAAACTGTTTCTTTTTATCCTTATCGGCATCCGGGATCACGAAAGCAGAGTCAACAAATGCACTGTCCGCCGATACCTCATCACCCAGTGCCTCCTCCGCAAAGGCAGCGTCACCACCGACAACGGGGATCTCATCCGTTATTTCCAAAGCAGCACCGGACTTCACCTCCAC
>JAFXZW010000103.1 GCA_017541035.1 Eubacterium sp.
ACTGCCTGTACATTCGCTTTTTCCCAAAGTATTCTTTTGTTCTGTATCTGGTACCGCTTTGCTATATGATCAATATGCCCTTCCTGGCACCGTTTCTTGCGGCGATCTTTGCAGGAATCGGCGGTGCTCTTCCGGCAGCCTTCGGGGTGGTTCTGTATCGTTTTTCCATTTACACGAGAGATATCGCAAATATGCTGAAGACCACTGAAGATGAGGAGTCGGTGGAGGTTCTGAAATACTATCTGGAGAATATCCTCAAGAATAAAGAAATATTGATGATCATGATCGTATTTATGCTGACAGCGATCATTATCTCTGTGGTGCAAAGGTTTTCCTTCCCGTTCTCCTGGTATGCGGCTATCGGGGCGGGAGCGCTTGTCAGCATATTCTCTTATATGATCCTTGGAAATATACTGGAGCTTCCTACGGACATGTCTGCATGCGTGGGAGGTACTTTGTTTGGCATGCTTGTGGCTGTGGTGGTACAGACCGCAAAGGGCGTCCTGGATTTCCCGCGAACCCAGAGAGTACAGTTCGAGGATGATGAGTTTTATTACTACGTAAAGGCAGTTCCGAAGCTGGATGCTCCCATGAAGAAAAAGGCCACTGAGACTCAGGAGGAGACAGAGAGAAGACCTCTCACGCCGGAAGAAAGAGAGAGACGGAGAGCGGCAGGAAGACCTCTCACGCCGGAGGAAAGAGAGAGACGTGCTGCGGCCAGAGCAGCTGCGGAGGGAAGAAGACCTCTGACTCCGGAAGAAAGAGAGCGGCGTGCTGCGGCAAGAGCGGCTGCCATGGAGATGGAAGGAAGAAGACCTCTGACTCCGGAGGAAAGAGAAAGACGGGCAGCAGCAAGAAGAAGGGCTGAAGCACAGGCGGGACACCGACCTGACGGACCTGCGGAAGAAGAGATAAAAGAAGAAGCGAAGGAAGCATTCGCCGATCAGGAAGAAAATGCAGGAACACAGAAAAAAGAAGAAAAAAGAGAAGAAATTGCGGAAACAGAGAAAAGAGAGATCAAAAACCCGCTGACCCACGAGGAAAGGGAAGCGGAGAGAGTGGCTGCCAGGATGGCGGAAGCCGTTAAGATGAGGCCTCTTGATGCGGAACGCGCAAAGGATGAGGCTGTGAAGGCAGAACCGGTGAAGATTACAGTGAAGGAAGCTTCCGAAGAAAAAATATCGGAGCCGGAAAGGGCGAAGGAAGAAGAGGACGAGGATGAGGACTGATGCCTGAATCCTGTCCCATACGGAATGGGGTAGATGCATGGATGGTATAAAAGCCTTTTTCAGCACATATTTCGACTGGTTTCATATTCCCAGTATCACATGGACAGATGTGCTTGATATCATCATAATTGCATATCTTTTATATCATATCCTTTTATGGGTAAAGACCAGCCGTGCCTGGACTCTGCTGAAGGGGATAATGGTGCTGTTGATCTTTTTGGGCATTTCCGCTTTGCTCCGTCTGAATACCCTGTTGTGGATCGCAAAGAATATCGCCAGTGTGCTGATCATAGCTCTTATCATCCTTTTCCAGCCGGAGCTGCGGCGTGCACTGGATGAGCTGGGACGGAAAAAGCTTTTGAACAGGTTTTTCCGTTTTGAGGATAACGGGTCGGAGGAGGCGAGGCTTTCAAACCGCACCGTATACGAACTGGTGAGAACCGCTTCAGAGCTGGGAAAGGCCAAGACGGGCGCCCTGATCGTGCTGGAGCATGATACCCCTCTGGGCGAATACGAACGGACGGGGATCAGTGTGGATGCGGTTGTCAGTATGCAGCTGCTGGTCAACGTTTTCGAGAAGAATACGCCGCTCCATGACGGGGCTGTGATCATTCGGAACAACCGGGTTGTAGCGGCGACCTGTTACCTTCCGCTTACCGACCGGAATGATGTAAACAAAGAACTGGGAACCAGACACCGCGCAGGTCTGGGAATCAGCGAGAATACAGACAGTATGACGATCATCGTATCGGAGGAAACCGGCGCTGTGTCTGTGGCTTACCGCGGACAGCTGATCCGGAATCTGAACGATGATTCCCTTCGGAAACAGCTGGAAATTCTGCAGGATAAGGCGGAAGAGCCACGGAGGAGAAAAAAGAGGAAGGGAGGTCAGAACCATGAGCAGTCTGAGGGAAAAGAAACTGTTTAAGCACATGGGGCTGAAGATCCTGTCTCTGGTCATCGCCATCATCCTGTGGCTGGTCATTATGAATATCGATGACTATACCATGACGCGGACCATCCGGAATATCCCTGTCGTTCAGCTGAACGGAGATTCCATAACAGATCTTGGAAAGGTATATGACGTGACCAGCGGAAATACGGTGGATATCGTGGTAAAGGGTCCGCGTACGGTTGTGGATTCCCTGAAAGTGGACAGCTTTACCGCAACGGCAGACCTTTCAGAGCTGTCTCTTACGAATTCCGCCCAGATCACGGTGACGGCCAATGATTCCCGCATTAACAGCCAGATTGAGATATCCTATGTGAACCGCACGGTTAATCTGACCGTGGAGGATAAGGTCATGAAGGAATTCCCCATCAAGGCGGTGGCGGAGGGCATTCTTGCCGAAGGCTATGCTCTGGGAGGCTGTACGGTGACGCCGAATATCATTCAGATCGACGGACCGGAATCCATCATCAGCCGTGTGACCGAGGTAAGGGCAACAGTAAAGGTGGATAATCAGTCCAAGACCACCGAAGCCATCGTGGTACCCCAGTGTATGAATGCGTATGGAGAACCGGTAACCAGTAAGTCCATTGAGCTGGAGACGAAGGAAGTCCGGGTAACGGCAACGATCTATCCTACGAAGGAAGTGCCGGTGCTGATCGAACAGATGGGTGTTCCGGCAACAGATTATATGGTCACGGGGATCAATTATAACCCTCAGACGATAACCATCACGGGAGATGAGAAAAATCTTGCGGCTGTCGATGAGATAACACTCCCGACGAAGGATCTGACGGGAATCTATACCGATGTGGAGATGAACATCGGTGTGGAAGAATATCTGCCGAAGGGCATCTATCTGGCGGATTCCAATGATCAGGTTGCCATCAATGTTTTTGTGGAAGGGCTTGTGACAAAGGATATAGAGATCGCTCCGGAGGATATCGATCTTCGAAATAAGGCTGAGGGACTGGATTATGCGGTTGTGATCAGCGGGGTTTACAGGATCCGGCTGAAGGGACTGGAAAAGGATCTTGCGGAAGTGACGAAGGAATCTCTGGACATTTATCTGAATGTGGACGGAAAAAGTGAAGGCGGGTATGTCGTATCTCCCAGCTACACAAAGCCTTCGGGTGTGACAGTAGCGTTGTCCGGTCATATGGATCTTCAGGTGACGGCGAAGGAAATACCCACGGAGGAAGGAAGCTCGGAGGAGGCAAGCTCTGAGGAAGGAAGCTCCGAGGAACTGACCGAGACTACCGAAGAGCAGACCTGAGTGATACCGGAAGGAAGAAGATTGGCAGTAAACGAAAGGAGAGGGCGGATGGAAGAAGCTATTGCAAAACTGCAGCAGGCGGTCAATGAATCAACGTACATCGTATTTTTCGGTGGGGCGGGTGTGTCCACGGAAAGCGGAATCCCGGATTTCCGGAGTCAGGACGGGCTGTATTCCCAGAAATACAAATATCCGCCGGAAACGATCGTGAGCCATAGCTTTTTTATGCAGAGAACGGATGAGTTCTATGATTTCTACCGGGATAAAATGATCTTTGCGGATGCGCAGCCGAATGCAGCGCATAAAAAGCTGGCAGAAATGGAACAGGCCGGAAAACTGAAGGCTGTCGTGACCCAGAATATCGACGGGCTCCACCAGAAGGCGGGAAGTAAGGAGGTGCTTGAGCTGCATGGCTCCACCCTTCGAAACTACTGCATGGACTGCGGGAAAAGATATGACGGTCTTGATATCATCACGAAGACACAGGGGATTCCGAAATGTGAAGCCTGCGGAGGCACGATCCGTCCGGATGTGGTCCTTTATGAGGAAGGCCTGGATAATTCCGTGATCCGGCGGGCGGTGGAGCACATTTCCAAAGCGGATATGCTGATCATCGGAGGAACCAGTCTGGTGGTATATCCGGCAGCGGGCTTTATTGATTACTTCAGGGGAAAACATCTGGTAGTGATCAACATGTCCGAGACTTCCCGGGACAGCATGGCGGAGATCGTGATCAAGGGCAAGATCGGAGAAGTGCTGGGACAGATCCATGTTGAGGCGTAAAGGGGTAACCCGAAAGACAGTATATTACTGCGAAACGCAGTGAAAATAAGAAAAAATAAGGAGTAAAGCTATGTTTAACTTTGAAGAGGTAATGCTTACGGACCCTGAGGTGGCTGCGGCAATGACAGATGAGTACAACCGGCAGAACCGGAATCTGGAGCTGATCGCATCGGAGAATATTGCATCCAAGGCGGTTATGGCGGCGATGGGTTCTCATCTTACCAACAAGTATGCGGAGGGTTATCCCGGTAAGCGTTATTATGGTGGCTGCGTTTACGTAGATGTTGTGGAGGAACTTGCCAGAGAGAGAGCAAAGGAGCTTTTCGGCGCGGAATATGCAAATGTTCAGCCCCACTCCGGTGCCCAGGCAAATATGTCCGTATTCTTTGCCGTTATGCAGCCGGGCGACACCTTTATGGGTATGAATCTGGATCACGGCGGACATCTGACTCACGGAAGTCCGGTCAATATGTCCGGCAAATATTTCAACTGTGTGCCCTACGGAGTGAATGCCGAAGGACGGATCGATTATGATGAGGTACTGCGGATCGCCAAGGAATGCAAGCCGAAGCTGATCGTAGCAGGGGCATCCGCTTATGCGCGGGAGATCGATTTTAAGAAGTTCCGTGAGATTGCTGACGAAGTAGGCGCTGTTCTCATGGTGGATATGGCACATATTGCAGGCCTTGTCGCTGCCGGAAAACATATGAGCCCCATTCCCTATGCGGATATCACAACTACCACCACACACAAGACTCTGCGCGGCCCCCGCGGTGGTATGATCCTTTGCAGTGAAGAGGTGAACAAGAAGTATAACTTCAACAAAGCCGTATTCCCCGGAATCCAGGGAGGCCCTCTGATGCATGTGATCGCAGCAAAGGCTGTCTGCTTCAAGGAAGCACTTTCCCAGGAGTATAAGGACTATATGGGACGTGTCGTGGAAAATGCGGCTACTCTGGCAGCTGCTCTGATCGAGAGAGGATTCAACATCGTATCCGGCGGTACGGATAATCACCTGATGCTTGTGGATCTGCAGAACCTCGGCATGACGGGCAAGGAAGTAGAAAAGCTGCTGGACGATGTACACATTACCGTTAACAAGAATACGGTACCGAATGATCCCCAGTCTCCCTTTGTTACCAGTGGAATCCGTGTCGGAACACCGGCCGTTACCACTCGTGGCGCCGTAAAGGAAGATATGTTTGTCATCGCTGATGCCTTCAAGAGCGCGATCATTGACAAGGATGCGGAGAAGGCTATGAAACTGGTGGAAAGCATTACTAAGAAATATCCCATTTACCGGTAGTTTATTGGATAAGGCTGAAAATGGAAACAAATAATCAGAATAACAATCAGAATCCTCGTCCTCAGGGAGGAGGACCAAACCGGCCGAAGAGGCCGGGCTTTACCGGAGCGATCATTATCCTTATCATTTCCATGCTGCTGACACTGCTTTTTGTCCGGCAGTTTAACCGCTTCAAATCTGCGGGTGAGCAGGAGGTATCCTACGATAAGTTCATCAGCATGGTGAAGGATAAGAAGGTCGATCAGGTTGAGATCTATGCCAGCAAGATTTACTTTACACCGAAGGAGAACACCGGCCAGGCACAGCAGATCAAGTATTATGTGGTGCGGACGGATGATTACGGGCTGGTGGACCGGCTGGCGGACTCGGAAGTAAAATTCTCTCAGATCGATGAGGGAGGAAGCTACATCCTTCGTACCGTGCTGTCCTATGTCATCATGATCGCGGCCTTCTACATCCTGATGATGCTGATCATGCGAGGCGCTTCCAAGGGCGGCGGACTGATGGGCATCGGAAAGTCGAATGCCAAGGTCTATGATATGCAGAAGGATACCGGTATCACCTTTAAGGATGTGGCCGGGGAAGAGGAAGCGAAGGAATCTCTGGCAGAGGTGGTGGACTTTCTCCATGCACCGGAGCGCTATCTGGAGATCGGAGCGAAGCTCCCCAAGGGTGCATTGCTGGTTGGCCCTCCGGGTACCGGTAAAACCCTTCTGGCCAAGGCAGTGGCAGGTGAAGCAAAGGTGCCTTTCTTTTCCATCTCCGGTTCGGAGTTTGTGGAAATGTATGTAGGCCTGGGTGCTTCCCGGGTACGTGATCTTTTTAAGCAGGCAAATGAAAAGGCTCCCTGTATCATTTTCATCGACGAGATCGACGCCATCGGACGAAGCCGGGATACCCGCCACATGGGCGGTGATTCCGAGCGGGAACAGACGCTGAACCAACTGCTTTCGGAAATGGATGGTTTTGATACGGCGAAGGGTATCGTGATCCTGGCTGCTACCAACCGTCCGGAGGTCCTGGACAAGGCGCTTCTCCGTCCGGGCCGTTTTGACCGGAGAGTGGTAGTGGAAAGACCTGATCTGAAAGGCAGGGAAGATATCCTGCGTGTTCACAGCAAGAATGTCAAAATGGATGAATCCGTGGATCTTCACGAGCTGGCGCTGGCAACCAGCGGAGCCGTAGGCGCAGATCTGGCCAATATCGTCAATGAGGCTGCCCTTCTGGCAGTCAAGAAGGGACGGAAATTCGTATCTCAAAAGGATCTGGTGGAATCTGTCGAGGTAGTCTTCGCAGGTAAGGAGAAAAAGAATAAGATCCTTTCGGACGAAGAGAAGAGGCTGGTTGCCTATCATGAAACGGGCCATGCTCTTATGACGGTACTGCAGAAGAATACGGTCCCGGTTCAGAAGATCACCATCGTTCCCCGGACGAACGGGGCATTGGGTTATGTATGGCAGGTTCCTGATGAGGAAAAGACCATGGAGACCCAGGCGGAGATTGAAGCGGATATCGTGATCGCATGTGCGGGACGGGCAGCGGAAGCATTGAAATTCCCATCTGTGACCACCGGAGCGGCTTCGGATATCCAACAGGCTACCGAAAAGGCACGGCGTATGGTGACGATGTACGGTATGTCCGAGAAATTCGGCATGGTTCAGCTGGAAGGGATCACGGGTGAGTACCTGGATCGTCGGGCAGTATTGCAGTGTTCGGATGAAACGGAAACCAAAATCGATACCGAGGTCCGTGGGATTATCAAGCGTGCTTATGAAAGGGCTTATAAGCTGCTGAAGAAAAATGAAGCAGTTCTGGATGCCATCGCCGGTTATCTGTATGAACATGAAACCATTACCGGAAAAGAGTTCGTGGAGATTTTTGAGAAGGTATCCGGTAAGAAGGTGGACATGGGAAAAAGGCTCCTCAGCGATTCCCTGCTGAAGAGCGAAAAAGAAGGCAACAAGGAAAAACAGAAGCAGAAGAATGCCCTTCGGAAGGAAGGGTATTACGGCGTTCTTTCGGATGACAGGAAGAAAAAGGACTCGAAAAAGAAGGAGGACACGGTTACCCCTGATGTAACTGCACCGGAGACGGAGGTTATTCCTCAGGAAGGGGAGCAGACTGCAGAACAGGAGCCCCGGGAGAAAATCCCCATGCCATGGGAGACTTTCGCAATGCAGAATTCCGGCAGGATGAAGGAGAATGCGGAAGAGGATTCTTCTGAGACCATTGCGTCGGAGGATGCGGTTTTCGGGGATAATGCATCGGAGGATGTTGTTTCGGGGAATAAGGTATCTGATGGTGAAGTATCGGAGTACGGGGAAACAGCCGATGAGGACTCCGTTTCCGAAGAATCGGTTCCCGGAGATACGATTCCCGAAGAAAAAGGAAACCAGGAAGAGGAATAGAAATTGGATGCACATTTCTTTGCGACCATATCAAGAATGAAGTATATCGAACGCTGGGCGCTGATGCGTTCCTCCCGACCGGAGAATCTGAGCGAGCATTCGTTGGAGGTGGCCATGATTGCCCACTGCCTCGCCGTGATCGGAAATGTCCGTTATGGAAGACAGCTGGATGCGGATCAGGCGGCGCTGATCGGCCTGTACCATGATGCGTCCGAGATCATTACGGGGGATATGCCGACACCGGTGAAGTATTACAACTCCGAAATCAGGGGGGCATACCGGGAAGTGGAATCGGTGGCCAATGAACGGCTGCTTTCCCTGCTTCCGGATGATCTGAAGCCCGTATATGAGAAAATCCTGACCGGATGCGATGTCAGGACGGATGAGGAAAGATACCTGCGCAGGCTCGTAAAGGCAGCTGACAAGATTTCCGCATTGATCAAATGCATTGAGGAGGAAAGAAGCGGAAATCAGGAATTTGGAATGGCCAAGGTCTCCACGGAGAAAGCGATCGCCAAAATGGCACAGGAACTTCCGGAGGTGGATGATTTTGTAAAGGAATTCCTGCCGTCCTATGGAAAAACACTGGATGAGCTGACAAACCGGCTCTGATAATAAGAAAACAGTGCAGAAAACCTGATCTACCAGGATTCTGCACTGTTTTTTTGTTTCAGCTCCCGACGGGACTCGAACCCGTGATCTATTGATTACGAATCAATCGCTCTACCGACTGAGCCACGGAAGCATGAGTGTCTTTCGACACCTTTGGTACTATATCATACTTTTTGTCAGATTGCAAGCAAGAAGAAAAAAGGATATTGACAGGGGAATGAAAAGGGTGTATTATCACATCAACATATGAATATATGCAAATATGTAAATATGTTAAAGGATAAACGGTTTCGTAGAAAGGAAGCCTTTTCATGAATAAGAAACAGAAGAAAAATCTGATCCGTATCATAATAGCGATTATCGCAGCAGTAGCATTGCATTTTCTGCCTGTGGAGGGAGTTCTGCGGTTTTCGCTGTACATGGCTGTTTATCTGCTGATCGGTTATGATATCCTGATCAAGGCCTTTAAGGGAATCAAAAACCGGCAGCCCTTGGATGAAAGCCTTTTGATGGCGGTCGCTACCATCGGTGCTATTGCCCTTGCTTTATACGAACAGAGCGGAGATTATAACGAAGCGATTGCGGTTATGCTTTTCTACCAGATCGGAGAGTGGTTTCAGAGCTACGCCGTGGGAAAGAGCCGGCGGAGCATTTCCGACCTGATGGACATTGCACCGGATTATGCGAATATCGAGCAGGAGAACGGCCGGCTGGAGCAGGTGGATCCGGATGATGTGGAGGTTGGGACGGTCATCGTGGTGCAGCCGGGGGAGAGGGTTCCTATTGACGGGATCGTGGTAAAGGGTATTTCTTCTCTGAATACGGCGGCTTTGACGGGAGAATCCCTTCCCCGGAATGTGGAGACCGGGGATGAGGTGATCAGCGGATGTATCAATCTGAACGGCCTGCTGCATGTGAAGACGACAAAGGAATTCGGTGAATCAACAGCTTCCAAAATCCTGGAGCTGATCGAGGATGCCAGTACACGGAAATCCAAATCGGAGAATTTCATTTCCCGGTTCGCACGGATCTACACACCGGCAGTGGTGCTTTCCGCTGTGGCCCTGGCTGTTCTTCCGCCCTTATTTCTTCTGATGATCGGGAATCCGCCGGTCTGGGGAACATGGGTTTACAGGGCACTCACCTTTCTTGTGATCAGCTGCCCCTGTGCACTTGTGGTAAGCATTCCTCTTTCCTTTTTTGCGGGAATCGGTGGAGCCAGCCGCCAGGGGATCCTTGTGAAGGGATCGAATTATCTGGAGATTCTTTCCCAGACGAAAACGGTGGTTTTTGACAAAACGGGAACACTGACAAAGGGAGAATTCGAAGTGTCTGCCATTCACCCGGATGGAATTGACGAGCTCCTGCTTCTGCACCTTGCCGCTCATGTGGAGAGACACTCCAATCATCCCATCGCCTGCTCCGTCCGGGGAGCCTATCCGAATGAAGCGGATGAATGCGAGGTGGAGCATCTGGAGGAAGTGGCCGGACGTGGCGTTATTGCGCGGGTAAACGGGAAAACCGTTGCTGTCGGAAATGAAAAGCTGATGGACCAGCTGGGAGCAGAATGGCACAGCTGCGAAAAACCGGGGACCATTTTACATGTGGCCATCGACGGAAAATACGCCGGTCATATCGTCATAGCTGATGCCATAAAGCCTCACAGCCGGCAGGCTGTAGCCGAGCTGAAGAAGAACGGAGTCAGCCGGACCGTCATGCTGACGGGAGACAGAAAACAGGTAGCCGACAAGGTGGCAGGGGAGCTGGGGCTCGATACGGTATACAGTGAACTTCTTCCGCAGGATAAGGTGTCTAAGGTGGAAGAGCTGCTGGCAGATAAAAGCTCGGAAAAGGACCGCCTGGCCTTCGTGGGGGATGGGATCAATGACGCACCGGTATTGTCCCGTTCGGATATCGGCATCGCCATGGGTGCCATGGGAAGCGATGCAGCCATCGAAGCAGCGGATGTGGTGCTGATGGATGATGATCCTCTGAAGATCGTTTCCGCCATAAAGATCTCCCGCAAATGTCTGCGGATCGTGAAGGAAAATATCTGGTTTGCCATCGGGATCAAGCTATCCTGTATGGTACTGGGGGCTGTGGGAATCGCCAATATGTGGTTTGCCATTTTTGCGGATGTGGGCGTTATGGTGCTCGCCGTATTGAATGCCATCCGCTGTATGTTCATAAAGGGCGTGGAGCCGGAGGAGGACAGTCTGAAAAGAATCAGGTAAGGACACTCCGAAATGCAAAAAAGGGACTATTTTTCTGATGCCAGAATGGTCTTTCGTAATCCTTCGTTTTGTGCTATGATAGGTACGTTGTCAGGAGGATGGAAGGATATGAAGATCATCGACATTCTGAATCAGAAGAATATGTCCCTTTCTTTTGAGGTTTTTCCGCCGAAGAAGGAAGCCGGCCTGGAGGGAGTCAGGGAAACAACGGAGCATATTGCCGCGCAGCATCCCGCCTATATGAGTGTGACCTACGGCGCGGGAGGGGGTACCAGTCAGTTTACACTTGATATCGCAAAGAATATCAAAGACAGATTCCGGGTCCCGACGCTGGTACATTTAACCTGTGTTTCCTCGAATAAGGAAACGGTGAAGAACCGGATCCGGGAAATGCATGAAATGGGACTGAATAATATACTTGCGCTTCGCGGAGATCTGACGCCGGAGCTGGAAAAGACGGACAGAAGCAAATGGGATTACCGGTACGCGGTTGAACTGATCAGGGACATTAAGGAGAGCGGGTATGATTTTTGCATCGGTGCGGCCTGCTATCCGGAGGTACATCCGGAAAGCCCGAATCAGCGCGAGGATATTCTTCATCTGAAGGAGAAGGTGGATGCCGGCGCGGAGTTCATGGTAACCCAGATGGTATTTGACAATAATCTATTCTTCAATTTTCTGTATAAAATCCGCGAGGCTGGAATCACGGTTCCGGTGATTCCGGGCATTATGCCCATCACCAATGCCGTACAGGTGGAGAGGGCTCTGAAGCTCTCGGGATCCTTCATGCCTCAGCGTTTTAAGGCAATGGTGGATTATTTCGGCCAGGATCCCGAAGCCATGAAGCAGGCGGGCATTGCTTATGCCACGGATCAGATCATCGATCTCTACGCCAACGGCATCACAAATGTACATGTGTACTCCATGAACAAGCCTGATGTTGCGCAGGCTATCATGGATAATCTGTCAAATATACTGTGGAAGGTTTTCTGATGACGGAACAGAGAAAAAGAATAGCCGATGATATGGCGAGGGTTCCCATGACGGCCCCGGGTTATCTGGAATATGAGGCTCCGGGGTATAATCTGACGGAAATGCTCCGCTATTCGGGCTTTCCGGCAGAAAAAGCCATTGGAATCGCAAAGGGACACATTCAGGATGAGACGGCAATCGCCATGACGGAAAAGGTGAGATCGCTGGCGGAAAAGGAGCTTCGCTTCCGGGTGGAATATCTGATGGTGCCCCTTTCTTTTGATGCCGATGGGTTTCCGGTGCTTCCCTTTCCCCAGCATTCCGAAAGCCTGAAAAGCAATCTTTCGGGCTGTCATACGGTACTGCTTTTTGCCGCAACAGTCGGCGCAGGCATCGACCGCCTGATCCGAAGGTACGAGAGAACGGATGCCAACACCGCCCTGTACCTTCAGGGCTGCGGAGCGGAGCGGGCGGAATCGCTCTGCGACACCTTTGAAAAGGATGTGGCCTCCGCCGCACAGTCATGCGGAATGTGGACACGGCCGCGTTTTTCGCCGGGTTACGGGAATCTTCCTCTGTCGGTACAGAAGGATTTCCTTATCCTGCTGAATGCGGAAAAAAGACTGGGGATCACTCTGGGGGCATCGTATCTGATGTCACCGTCCAAATCGGTGACAGCCATCATTGGGATCGGAAAGGATGAATAAAGTGGATATACGCGAATATATGAAGGATCATTTTTTGATCCTGGATGGAGGTATGGGAACTCTGCTCCAGGAGGCGGGACTGCTCCCGGGAGAACTGCCCGAGAGGTGGAATGTAACCCATCCGGAAACCATCATCCGTATTCAAAGGGACTACTTTGATGCCGGGAGCAATGTGGTTCTGGCCAATACCTTCGGTGCAAACGGCCTGAAATTCGATGATGTTGAGCTTGACGAACTGATAACTGCCGCAATCCGAAACGCCCGCAGGGCATCCAAAGAAAGTACCCGGGACGGAGAAAAATACGTTGCACTGGATATCGGACCTCTGGGAAAGCTCCTGAAGCCTTACGGAGATTATGAGTTTGAGGATGCGGTGAAAATGTACGCAAAGACGGTACGCTGCGGCGTGAAGGCCGGTGCGGACCTCATTTTCATCGAAACCATGAATGACAGCTATGATACCAAGGCCGCGCTTCTTGCGGCAAAGGAAAATGCGGAGCTTCCGGTTTTTGTATCCAATGCTTACGGAAGTGACGGAAAGCTGATGACGGGAGCTTCCCCGGCTGCCATGGTAGCCATGCTGGAAGGAATGCATGCGGACGCCATCGGAGCAAACTGTTCCCTGGGACCGGATCAGCTTGTTGATGTGATCACCGAATATCTGAAATACGCCTCTGTGCCCGTGCTTCTGAAGCCCAATGCGGGACTTCCCCGGACGGAGGATGGGAAAACGGTTTACGATGTCTTTCCGCCGGAATTTGCCGAATCGGTGGGAAGGCTTATGGAGAAGGGCGTTCGTATCGTGGGCGGCTGCTGCGGAACTACTCCGGATTATATTCGGGAACTGAGGAAGAAGACGGAGGAAATGGAGCCCGTTCCGTTGACCGAAAAAAAGGATTCGCTGGTGTCTTCCTACACTCACGCAGTGGCTTTCGGGGATTCTCCCATCCTGATCGGTGAGCGGATCAATCCCACGGGGAAAAAGCGCTTCAAACAGGCGCTCCGGGAAAGGGATATCGACTATATCCTCGGAGAAGGCCTGAAGCAGCAGGATGCGGGAGTGCAGGTACTGGATGTCAATGTCGGGCTTCCGGAGATCGATGAACCGGCGCTTCTGGTTGAGGTTGTGAAGGAACTGCAGGCAGTATCGGACCTTCCGCTGCAGCTGGACACAACGGATACGACGGCCATGGAGGCCGGCCTCCGGGCTTATAACGGAAAGGCTATGGTGAATTCCGTCAACGGGAAGGAAGAGGTGATGTCTGCCATTTTCCCGTTGGTGAAGAAATACGGCGGATTCGTGGTCTGTCTTACCCTGGATGAGGACGGAATCCCTGATACTGCGGAAAAAAGAATAGAGATCGCGGAAAGGATCATCCGCCGCGCGGCGGAATACGGGATTGCAAAGAAGGATCTCATTTTCGACCCTCTGGCCATGACCATTTCCGCAGATACCAAAGCCGCACTGGCTACCATGAAGGCTGTTCATATGCTGAGACACGGATTGGGAGTGAATACATCCCTTGGTATATCCAACGTCTCCTTTGGCCTTCCGATGCGCAATATCATCACGTCCACCTTCTTTGCTCTCTGTCTGGAGGAAGGACTTTCCGCAGCCATCATGAACCCTTATTCCGCGGAAATGAAAAATGTATACTTTGCCTTTCGTGCGCTTCATGATATGGATGAAAACTGCATGGAATATATCAACTACACGGAAACACTGCCGGAGCCTGTGACACCTGCATCTGCGGGGAAACCGGCAGCGGAAGCCGCACCGGCAAGGGAGGAAAGCAGGGCGGCCGGTTCGGAATTACAGCGTGCCATTGTACGCGGACTGCGGGAAAAAACCGGAAATCTGACGAAGGAGCTTCTTGGAAGCATGAAACCGCTGGAACTGATCCAGCAGGAGGTCATTCCCGCACTGAATACCGTGGGAGAGCAGTTTGAGCAGAAGAAGGTCTATCTTCCCCAGCTCCTTATGGCAGCGGATGCAGCGAAGGAAGCCTTTGAAGAGGTAAAGCTTCTGATGGCGGAATCCGGAGACAATCCGGCGCCTGCAAGATGCCCCTTTGTCCTTGCTACCGTGCATGGCGATATTCATGATATCGGAAAAAATATCGTAAGACTGATTCTGGAAAACTACGGCTTTGCCGTTTCGGATCTGGGAAAGGATGTGCCCGAACAGGCAATCGTTGATGAGGTTATACGCCTTCACGCCCCTGTTGTGGGTCTCAGCGCTCTGATGACCACCACCGTGCCTGCCATGGAGAAGACCATTCAGCTGCTCCGGGATCAGGCCCCCTGGGCAAAGGTCTGTGTGGGAGGAGCTGTTCTTACCCAGGAGTACGCTGACCGGATCGGCGCAGATCGTTACTGCCGGGATGCCATGGAGACGGTACGCTATGCCGAGGAGATCGACGCGGCAGTAGACCCCGGGTGACATATTAGCTGAATGACATTGCCCCTGAAGTACGGGAAGGACGGAAAAAATGGAAGTAGGTACATGGAACCGGCTGAAGCTGGTCAGGATAAAACAGGTGGGAGCATACCTCAGTGACGGGTCAGAGGAGGTGCTGCTGCCGCGGAAACAGGTGCCGGAGGGGGCTGCTCCCGGTGATGAACTGAAGGTCTTTCTCTACCGTGATTCGGAGGACAGGCTGATCGCTACGGTAAATGAGCCCCTGATCGAAAAAGGTGAGATCCGAAGTCTCCGGGTGAAGGCAGTGACTGATTTCGGAGCTTTTCTGGACTGGGGTCTGGAGCGGGATCTCTTTCTCCCCTTTAAGGAACAGACAGGAAAGGTTCGCGCAGGCATGTCCTGCCCGGTCCGTTTGTACACGGATAAGACAGGGAGACTCTGTGCCTCCATGCGTCTTTATGAGCATCTGGAAAAGAATGCACCCTATCGGAAGGGGGATCATGTAAAGGGACAGGTATATCAGGTAAAGCCCGGCTTCGGGGCGTTTGTGGTGCTGGAAAACCGATACAGCGGCCTGATCCATGCCAGTGAGCTTTACGACAGGATCTCCATCGGAGATCTGGTGGATGTCCGCGTGCTTGCCGTTCGGCCCGACGGGAAAGCAGATCTTTCCCTCAGGGATACGGTCCCTCATCAGATGGAAAAGGATGCGGAGATGGTCCTGGATGTGATCAGAAGTTACGGAGGAATCCTACCCTTTACGGATAAGGCAGATCCCGAAAGGATAAAGGAAGAATTCGGCCTCAGCAAAAATGCATTTAAGAGAGCTGTCGGACATCTTCTGAAAGAAAAAAAGATTGTGATCGAGGATGCCGCGATCCGCAGTACGGAGTGATCAGGGCTTCCCGCAGTAATCAGAACGGAAAAAAAAGAAAGAAAAGGAGTAAAGCAATGAAGGAAATCATCGCAACAGACAAAGCACCGCAGGCAATCGGACCTTATTCACAGGCGGTAAGAACGGGGAATCTGCTCTTTACATCAGGCATGATCCCCATTGACCCTGCAACGAATACCCTGGTGGAGGGCGGTATCGAGATTCAGGCCCGTCAGGCCATCGGTAATCTTTCCGCTCTGCTTTCCGAAGCGGGAAGCGGTTTGGACCGGGTGGTCAAGACCGTGGTATTCATCAAGAATATGAACGATTTTGCAAAGGTAAATGCCGTATACGCCGAGTTTTTCACGGAAAACTTTCCGGCCCGCAGCTGCGTGGAGGTGGCAAGGCTTCCGAAGAATGTTCTGATCGAGATCGAAGCGGTTGCCGAGATCGGATAAGAGGGAGATTATGGCTAAGACGACTTATTATACACCCGATATGAGCGGGAGTGAGGCAATCCGGAATCTGATAAAGAAGAAATACCGTGTATCAACCATTACTTTTGGTGTGATCAGTCTGATCCTGCTGATTCTGGCGGTTGTGGGAATGATCATTGATAACTGGGTCATGTTTGTGGTCTGCATGATTTTTCTGCTGCCTTTCCTGGTCCCGTTTATCATTTTTCTTATGAAGTATCTGCATCCGGCAAAGCGCGCGATGAAGAAGAATCCGCAGCTGATGCAGCAGGCAGATCAGCTTTTCAGGGAAATGAACTTTCAGAACGACATCGTTCTTTCATCTCCGAAATACTTCGCCCTGAAGTCTGACCTGACCAAGGTCACTGCCAAGGATGAAGTCCTTCAGCTCTATAAGAGAGTGGTCAATACGAATTACGGAACATCTTATTATCTGGTGATCGAAACGGTGCGGGGAACCGTACAGGTTCTGTATCCGAGGGCTTTTGATCAGGCTGTGGATGAGGCTGTTATGGCGGTGGGTCCGGGATGCCCGTATGCGCGGCTGGGATTTGGAGATGAGAACACGAAATATGTGGAATACATGCGTACCATGTGGCAGGAAACCCAGAAGGCAAAAAGGGGATCGTACTGATACACCCCATGCCTTTGCGGGCCCGGAATGTACTCCAAATGTATAAGGAACGGATAGTATGGGTGGATTATTCAGTAACGCGATCAATCATTTTTCAACCATCACACGGCATAAGCTTCTGGTAGGAAAACTATGCTTTCGCTGTGGGCTGTACCGGCAGGGGCTCATGCATGATCTTTCAAAATACAGCCCCTCGGAGTTCCTGGTAGGAGTGAAGTATTATCAGGGAGACCGCAGTCCGAACGATGCAGAGAGAGAAGCAAAGGGAGTGACCACGGCCTGGCTCCACCACAAGGGACGGAACAAGCATCACCTGGAATATTGGGTGGATTATGACGTGAAGCATAAAGAACGCGGTATGGTGGGTATGAAGATGCCGGACAATTATATCGTGGAAATGTTCTGCGACCGTATCGCTGCCAGTAAAATCTACCAGGGGGAAGCCTATACGGACCGGTCGGCGCTGGACTATTTCAACAAGGGAAAGGGGAAGGTTATGCTGCATCCCTATTCCGAAAAAAAGCTGCGGCTCCTTCTCACACTTCTGGCAGAGAAGGGAGAGGATGCGGCCTTTTCGTATGCAAGAAAGTATATGAAGGCCTATCGCAGATATAAGAAAAAATAATTTCCACATGGGAAGAGACAGAGAAAAGAGGAAAGCGAATGTCATTTACCCATCTGCATGTGCATACGGAATACAGTCTTCTGGATGGTTCGGCCAAGATCAAGCCCCTGGTAAAGAGGGCGAAGGAGCTGGGCTTTGATTCGCTTGCCATCACGGACCATGGCGTTATGTACGGAGCCATTGATTTTTATAAGGCCTGCCGGGAGGAGGGAATCCGCCCCATCATCGGCTGTGAGGTTTACGTGGCACCGGGTTCCCGCTTTGACAGGGAACAGGGGAGGGATGAGGACCGCTATTATCATCTGATCCTTCTGGCGGAAAATGATATCGGATACCGAAATCTCTGCAAGATCGTAAGCCGCGGCTTTACGGAAGGCTTTTATTACAAGCCGCGGGTAGACCATGAGCTTCTGGAGCAGTTCCATGAGGGACTGATCTGTCTTTCCGCATGTCTGCAGGGCGAGGTGGCCGTAAATCTCCGCAGAGGTCTTTACGAGGAGGCAAAAAAGCAGGCGCTTTGGCACAGGGATATCTTCGGTGCGGATAATTATTTCCTGGAAATGCAGGATCACGGGATCGAGGAGGACAGTCTGGTGAATCAGGGAGTCATGCGTCTGCATGAGGAAACCGGGATTCCCATCGTCTGCACCAATGATTCGCATTATATTTACGCGGAGGACTGGGAGGCGCATGACATCCTTCTTTGCATTCAGACCAACCGGAAGGTTCAGGAAGAAAACCGCATGCGCTATACCGGGGGACAGTATTATCTGAAGAGTGAGGAGGAGATGGCACGTCTTTTCCCCTATGCTCCCGAGGCTTTGGAGAACACGCAGAAGATCGCGGAACGCTGTCATCTGGATATCGTATTCGGAGAGCATAAGATCCCGCGTTTTGACGTCCCGGAGGGATATACTGCGGAGCAGTATCTGCGGGAGCTCTGTGAAAAGGGACTGCAGGAACGCTATCAGCCGGTTACGGAAGAGCTGAAGAAGCGTATGGACTATGAGCTTTCCGTGATAACGGATATGGGCTTCGTGGATTATTTCCTGATCGTATGGGACTTTATCCACTATGCCCGTTCCCAGGGGATCACGGTCGGACCGGGAAGAGGCTCCGCTGCGGGAAGCATTGTTTCCTATGCCCTTAAGATTACAAATATCGATCCCATCCGCTATGACCTGATCTTTGAGCGTTTCCTGAATCCGGAGCGCGTGACCATGCCGGATATCGACGTGGATTTCGCCGATGAACGCCGGCAGGAGGTGATCGATTACGTTACCGAAAAGTATGGCGAGGAAATGGTGGTGCAGATCGTCACCTTCGGAACTCTGGCAGCCCGGAACTGTATCCGGGATGTGGGGCGCGCACTGGACATTCCCTATAAGACCTGTGATACCGTAGCCAAGGCCATTCCCATGGAGCTTGGGATGACCATCGGCCGGGCATTGGAGGTGAGCAGGGATTTCAAACAGGCCTATGATGAAAATGAGGATGTAAAATATCTGGTGGATATGGCGAAGCAGCTGGAGGGTCTGCCCCGCCATGCTTCCATGCATGCGGCAGGCGTGGTCATCGGCCGGGAGCCCATCGTGGATTTCGTGCCTCTCTGCAAGAACAGCGACGCCGTGACCACCCAGTACAATATGACCACCATCGAGGAGTTGGGACTGCTGAAAATGGATTTCCTGGGTATCCGGACGCTGACGGTGATCCAGAATGCGGTGAATTCCGTGAAGGAAAGACTGGGAATCGAGATCGATATCGACCGGCTGGATCAGGACGATCCGAAGGTCTATGAGCTGATCTCCGAGGGAAAGACGGAAGGTGTCTTCCAGCTGGAGAGCTCGGGCATGAGATCCTTCATGCGGGAGCTGAAGCCACGGAACATGGAGGATGTCATCGCAGGTATTTCCCTGTACCGCCCGGGCCCCATGGATTTTATCCCCCAGTATATCGCAGCGCAGTCGAATCCTGACAAGGTGACCTATGATCATCCCCTGCTGGAGGATATTCTGAAGCCCACCTATGGCTGTATCGTTTATCAGGAACAGGTTATGCAGATCGTGATGAAGCTGGCCGGTTATTCCCTTGGCCGTTCCGATCTGGTCCGCCGCGCCATGTCCAAAAAGAAACAGTCCGTTATGGAAAAGGAGCGGGAATATTTCGTTTACGGAAATGAGGAGATGGGGGTTCCCGGCTGCATCAAAAACGGCGTGGACGAGCAGACCGCAAATCTGATCTTTGACAAGATGACGGACTTTGCCAGCTACGCCTTTAATAAATCCCATGCGGCGGCTTATGCTGTTGTGGCTTATGAAACGGCATATCTGAAATGCTATTATCCTCTGGACTTTATGGCGGCGCTTCTGACCAGCGTCCGGGCCAATGCGCCGAAGCTGGCAAATTATATCGAAGCCGTAAAGCGTATGGGGATCAAAATGCTCCCACCGGATGTGAACTGCGGAGAGGGAAATTTCTCCGTGGACGGTAAGGGAATCCGATATGGCCTTTCCGCCATCCGTTCCGTCGGGGACGGCGTCGTGGAAGAGATCATTGATGAGAGAAACAGAAACGGACATTTTACGGATCTTACGGATTTTGTCCGCAGGCTTTCCAACCGGGCTGCTAATAAGAGGTCTCTGGAGAGCTTCATTTATGCCGGAGCCTTTGACAGCTTCGGAAAGAACCGGAGACAGATGAATCTGGTCTTTCCCGACATACTGGATGCAGTGAGCCGGGAACGGAAGAAGAGCATGTCCGGACAGATGACTTTATTGGATTTCCTGGGCGAGGACGAAATGAAAAAGTCGGATATCGTCTATCCGAACCTGCCGGAGTTTCCTAAGGATGAACTTCTGGAGAAGGAAAAGGAAGTCCTGGGGATTTATGTCAGCGGACATCCGCTGGACGCGGATAAAGATCTGATGGATCGTTACGGGACAGCGACAACGCTTGATTTCCTTGTGGATGAGGATACGGGACGGACGAATGCCGTGGATCAGAAAACCTACTCCGTCTGCGGCCTGGTGGAGCAGATCTCCGTTAAACTGACAAGGAACAATGATACCATGGCCTTCCTGACACTGGAGGATCTGTACGGACAGATCGAGGTAGTGGTATTCCCGAAGGTCTATGATGAAGCAAGACTGATACTGGAAAAAAATAAAGGGATACTGGTTAAGGGACGCGCTTCCATTTCCGAGGAGGAAGGAAAGCTTCTTGCCGGTGAGATCATCAGCTTTGATCGTCTGAAGAGGGAGATGGAGGAGCAGTCAAAGGAGCTCTGGATCCTGATTCCCGACATGGAAAGCCTGAAGCAGGAAAAAACACATTTGCAGGAGCTGCTGCGGGAGGAGCCGGGCAAGGCCAGGGTTTATGTACAGCTGAAGGAGGAGAAAAAGAGGGTGGAGATACACGCCACCGTGTCGCCTTCGGAGAGACTTCTGTCGCGGCTCAGACTGGAATTTGGAAAGGATGCGGTGCTGGTAAGGGATCTCTCCGGCGGTAAGGCAAAGATCGATTCGGAGAGATGCATAAAGGGAGTATGAAAATGATCACCTCCAGAACGAATGACCGGATCAAATATGTGGAAAAACTGAAGGACAAGGCTTCCTTCCGCAAGGAGGAGGGATGTTTTGTCGTGGAAGGAATCCGTATGATCCGGGAGGTCCCCGGAGAAATGCGCCGGGAGCTTTTTTATACGGAGAGCGCGCTTCGGGACCATCCGGAGCTTGCGGACTGGTGTGATGTTACGGAAGCGGTTTCGGAATCTGTCATGGAGAAGCTGGCGGATACGAAAACGCCCCAGGGCATGGTGGCAGTGGTTTCCATGCAGCCATCCGGGCAAAGATACGGTATGGTGGAAAATGCCTCTGACCGGAATCCGGAATCCGCTGTGCATCCGAATGGTATGGCCCCGCTGTATCTTATTCTGGACGGTCTTCAGGATCCCGGAAATGTGGGCACGCTGATCCGAACCGCCGAAGCGGTGGGAGCAACGGCGGTCCTCCTCAGCCGAAGCTCGGCAGACCCCTACAGCCCAAAGGTTGTCCGCAGTACCATGGGGACCATTTTCCGTGTACCGGTTCGTGTGTGCGAAGATCTTCCGGGAGCGATAGAAGACCTGAAGAAGCAGGGAGTCGTGGTCTATGGAACCCATCTGTCGGGAACGGATTTCTATGAAGCGGATCTGACAGGCCCGGTGGCGCTGCTGATCGGAAACGAAGGAAAAGGCCTTACGGATGAGGTGGCCCGTACGGCAGATCGTCTGCTTCGCATTCCCATGGAGGGAAAGGTGGAGTCTCTGAATGCGGCAATCAGTGCCGCTGTCGTGGGGTACGAGGCTTACCGGCAGCGCAGAAATGGATGACAGATGCGCGTTTTTTGACAGATATTAAAAATTGTATAGAGAAAAAAGCTCATATTTTAGACATTTTTTGAAAGTGTCTATGGGAATTTGATTCGAAAGGTGTAGAATCGAGGCAAAGGAGTGTGAAGCCATGTTTGAACGATCGGCACTTTCGGAATGTGAAATGGTAACCATGCGCTGTGTGTGGAATCTGGGAAAAGACGCCACGGCCTTCAATATCATCAATATGCTGTCAGAGGATTACGGCCTTTCCTACAAGGAAACGACGGTTTATACCTTTTTGACAAAACTGAAGGATAAGGGCTTTGTCAAAACCATTCGCAAGGGGGTTACGTACTACGTCCCTCTGGTTTCCGAGCAGGAATACCAGAATAAGATGGCAAAGCAGTATCTGCGTTTCTGGTTCAACGGAAATGTGGCGGCTGCCGTGCGCGCGGTGATCGACGGAGAGTCGTTATCCCGGCGGGAGCTGCAGAACATCCGTCAGGCACTGAAGGACTGTTAGGGAGTAAATGCGG
>JAFXZW010000104.1 GCA_017541035.1 Eubacterium sp.
ACCCGCCGAACACGAATGGCGTAGTCATTTTGCACAGCAAAATGACGGGAGCCGTGAGTGTTCTCGCAGCACATTGCACACGTAGTGTGCGTGCTGCGAATCATCAGCTGGGGGCAAAATACCTTTTGACCCCAGCATCATAATATCGGTGCGGGCAGAGCTGTCTGCCCTGCATTGAAAAAATGATTCCCGGATTTCGTGTCATTCTGAAGGTTTCAGTCCAAAGGATCTTATCCTGAAAAACCGGTGAGATTCTTCCCATTGCACGGATACATGAGGCTTCAGAAAAAAGATCCGAAAACGGAAAGGAGAAAAAATGAGAAAGAACAGCTGTTTCAAAAAGAAAGTGTTTGCAGCCGCACTGACAGGAGCCATGTGTCTCAGCCTTGCAGCCTGTGGATCGGATGAATCCTCTACACAGGCACCGGAAAAAGCCACGGAAGCAGGTACTACAGCGGACACAGATGCAGACACCTCAGCGGATACGGAGGATGATACTACTGCCCCCACCCGTACAAGAGATGTTACTCCAATGAAGATGTCAGTGAATAAGGAAAGCGGGGAGATGACCATTTCCCGTCCGGAGCTGGAGGGAACTCCCATGGGTGAGCCCGGAACCTGGAGCATTTTTATCTATCTCTGCGGATCGGATCTGGAATCCAATAACGGAGCTGCTGTGAAGGATATTATAGAAATGAGCCAGGCTACACCCAGCGATAAGGTTCGTTTCATCATTCAGACCGGCGGATCCAATACCTGGAATTATGAGACAATTGATCAGACGAAGTCCCAGCGGTTTATCGTTGAGAACGGTGACATCACCAAGGTATATGAGGACGAGGATGTCAGCATGGGAGATCCCTCCACACTGGAGTCCTACATTACCTGGGGTGTGCAGACCTATCCCGCGGACAATATGGGACTGATCCTCTGGGATCACGGAAATGGAGCCATTTACGGAGTCTGCTTCGATGAGCAGCATGAAAGTGATTCTCTGACTCTGAGAGAGGTTGACAGCGCACTCCTTTCCGCACAGCAGTACATGACCGAGAAATGGGAGTTTATCGGTTTTGACGCCTGCCTGATGGGAAATATCGAAGCGGCGAATATTCTTGCCAACTACGCCAAGTATATGTACGGATCGGAAGAGGTTGAGCCGGGTGCCGGCTGGAATTACGTGAAGATCGGTAATTATCTGGCAGAGAATCCGGAAGCAACCGGTGCTGATCTGGGACAGGTCGTTTGTGATTCTTTCCTGGAGGGCTGCAAGGAAGCCGGAGACTATAATGTATGTACACTTTCGGTTTTGGACCTTTCCAAGCTTAATGATGTGATCACAAGCTTCAATACCTTTGCAAAGGATATTTATGAGAAGGGTGGAGAAGCGGATGACCTTTCCAACATGATGCGTGAAATCAAGAGTGCGGAGGCCTTTGGCTCCAATAATGATAATGAAGGTTATACGAACATGCTGGATCTCGGCGGCATCGTGAAAGCGTGCAGTTCCTTCTCTTCAAACAGTGATGCGGTGATCAATGCCCTGAATGAGCTCGTCGTTTACAAGATTCACGGTGATAATCATCCGAATGCATGCGGGCTTTCCACTTATTTCCCAGTGAAGGTGCAGGGATCGAACGAGTTGAAGACCTTCAATGATCTTTGCGTCAGCCCGTTCTATATGTCCTTTATCGATCGTCAGGATTACAGCGCGGCTTATTACAGCAACGATGAGAATAATCAGAAGGCAGAGCAGCAGTCCGATTATTACTTCGATGATGCGGCCGGAGTTTATTATTTCACACAGGATGAGGAGCGGTACAATTATACGGAGTCTTCGCAGGTTTACTGCCATTATGACACGGAATCCCAGGATTGGACTGAGACGGATGGTTCGAATCTGGATTACTCCCAGTATGAGTATGCCTCCTCCAGTCAGGCCTTCGGAGATTACAGTGATGCGGATCTTTATGATGGCGATACCTGGAACTGGAATTCCGAATACGAGCAGGATGCCACAACAAAGAGCTTCCGTTGCAAGCCGACTCAGACCAAGCATTTTGATTATGCGGACAGCTATGAGAAGAGCGGCGAGAGTAAGCACATCAAGTTCCTAAAGCAGCCCGGTCTGGACAAGGAAGACAGATTCTCCTTCACACTGACCAAATATGCTCTGGATCACTGCTCCGATGTTGTCGCAAATGTATATCAGGTATTGAATGATAATGAGATCCTGATCCTGGGTGATTCCTACGATGTGGATAGCGACTGGGAGAAGGGTACCTTTAAGGATATGTTTGACGGTTACTGGCTGTCGCTTCCCGATGGACAGAATCTGTCTATGACCATTGTGGATAAGAATGAGGAATATGCGATCTTTACCTCTCCGATCATGTTGAACGGAAAGGAGACGAATCTCCGTATCCGATTGAAATTTGCGGATAGTTCCATCGAGACCGAGGGTGCCTGGGACGGTATCGCAGAGAGCGGTGCAGCCTCCCGTGACTTTAAAAAGCTGACTGACGGAGACAAGATCATTCCCCTCTATAAGAGTATTACCCTGGATGACAAGATGAATGAGAAGGATTATTCCGGTCAGGAATATCAGGTCACCGGGACACTGGAACTGGTATATGGTCTTCTGGATATAGGTGATTTCCTGTATGCCTTTGAGATCGATGATATTTACAGTGATTATTATCTTACGGAGTTCGAAGCATTTCATGTGGATGAACAAGGACAGGTATCCTTCTACGAGAAATAATGATAGTACATCATAGTATTCTTCGCTATGATGCGAAAGATGCTTCTTCATAACTCTTTTACCACCTGAGGGTTGTTTCTTCCTGCAGCAGGGAGAGCAGCCCTCGCTTTTTCATGACGCGAATCAGCATAAAATATGGTAATTGAAGCGTGTCCATTTACCCGGAAACGCAGTTACGCGTAAAAAAAGGCATCCGCCATAACGGATGCCTGATTTTCTGCATATTGTGTAAAAAGTGAAATGATCAGTAGAGCGGCCATCCGGGGATATTCCGGATGATGCAGTAGATGAAAAGAGAAGCGACGGAAAACCAGACAACTGCACCTGTGAACTTCTTCCCGCGTCCGAAAAGCCATAAAAAAAGACTCAGGATCCAGATCGGCAGCAGGCACAGAATTACCGGATTCCAGTAAAATGCCTCGCTGAGGTTGAAGTGGGCCAGTTCCACACACATATGCGTAACGCCGCATCCGGGACAGTGGATGTGACCGTTCGTTATGGTGGAGACCGGGCAGGGAATGCTCCAGCCGGTCAGCTGAACGAAGCCATAGTAGGCAAGGCCCGCTGCAATAACGATTAATATGGTCTTGAGTCTTTTTTTATTCATTCGGATACACTGCACTGATTGAGTTCGCTCTGCATGATCACAAGGGCGACGATAGCGATGAAAAGGGCAAGGATCAGAAGGAGCAGCTGCATGTCTCCGGAGGGACGCCCGCACATCTCACGGATCTTCTCGAGCTTTTCTCCCTGCTTGTATGCCCAGTAGATTCCGTAGATTCCACAGGTGACAATGGTCAGAAGAACCAGAAGTCCGCCGCTTACGATGGGAGGTTCTCCTGCAGCATCTGCAATCTCGTTATTCAGTACTACCATCCAGTAAATGGAGTAGATGCCGAAGGTAATAATGCTGAAAACGATACAGAGAGCGATATTTCTGTAGGGAACACGGGCCGCAGGCCCTGTCGCCGGCTGCTGCCCGTAAGGCTTCATTCCATAGGGTTGTTGTCCGTTGGTCGGTTGACCATAGGGTTGCCGTCCGTTGGTCGGTTGACCATAGGATTGCCGTCCGTTGGTTGGTTGACCATAGGATTGCTGTCCGTTGGTTGGTTGACCATAGGATTGCTGTCCGTTGGTTGGTTGACTATAGGATTGCTGTCCGTTAGTCGGTTGACCATAGGGTTGCTGTCCATTGGTTGGGTAGGGTTGCTGTCCGTAGGGCGGCTGATCAATACCGCCGTAAGAGGGCTGCTGCCAGGACTGGTTTTCGTCCCTTCCTGCTCCGCAGTGGGGACAAACTGCACCGGAGTATTCTGCTCCGCAACGTAAACATTTCATAACTGTCTCCTGTGATAAACGTATAATCCAGGTAACTATATCACCCCTCTGTAAGGAGCGTCAATATACATTTCTGCCATTTTGGGGTGCAATACGCCATTCGTGTTCGGAGGTAAGGTCGTATGAAAGCGCATCGCAGGGACCTTTTGCCCCTATCATCATAATGATATCAGGTTTCAGGGACTTCGGGTTATATGCAGGCCTGAGCTGGTCAGCTCACTTTGTCATGACATCAGATCCGCAAGGGTTTTTCCGTAAAAAAAGTCATGAACCATGCTGTCAAACTCTACCCACATGGGAAGAGTCTGGCAGACATTTTTTCGCGGACATTCGAAGTTCGGATCTTCCAGACAGGCCACGGAGGAAAGAGTGCCTTCCATCAGCTCCAGGATCTCGCCTACGGAGTATTCCTCCGGCTCCCGGCAGAGCTTGTAGCCTCCGCCCTTCCCGCTGACTCCGGTAAGAAGCTTGCCTTCCACAAGCCCTTTCACGATGATCTCCAGATATTTCTTGGAAATGCCCTGCCTCTCGGCAATATCCTTCAGTGGAATATAGCTGTCCCGGTTTTGCTCGGCCAGATCGATCATGACCCGGAGAGCATAACGTCCTCTTGTTGAAATCATTTTGAATTCCCTCCCCTGTTCGATAAGTGATTTTGTGGGATGATGAAGATCATGCTTATGCATCGGGAGCAGATGCCTCCCAGATCAGTTCCTCCAGTGTCTGATACAAACGGTCGGGTTCCACCGGCTTGGATAAATGGGCGTTCATTCCGACCTGGAGAGAACGCTGTACGTCTTCGTCAAATGCATTCGCCGTGAGGGCAATGATCGGTACTTTGCTGGCATCCGCCCGGTTCAGTGCACGGATCCGGAAGGCTGTTTCCAGACCGTCCATTTCCGGCATGCGGATATCCATCAGGATGGCATCGTAGAAGCCCTCCGTGCTTTTCTCAAACATTTCCAGTGCGATCCGGCCATTTTCGGCATGATCCGTGATGATACCTCTGATCGAGAGCAGTTCCTTCATGATCTCGGCATTGATAAGGACATCCTCTGCCAGAAGGATATGCTTTCCGGGTAATTCCGAACGCCTTTTCTCACGGAAGAAGATCATATTATTCTTTCGGGCGATCCGCTCGAACTCTGACACGACATTGGAAGCGAAGAGCGGTTTGGCCAGGAAACTGTCCACGCCGATATGAAGAGCTTCATCCATGATCTCATCCCAGTTGAAGGATGTCAGAATAATGATGGTTGTTTCCTTGCTGTAACGTTTTCGGATCTCCCTTGCCACTTCGATTCCGTCCATTTCAGGCATCTTCCAGTCAAGGAGAACCAGATTATAGGGCTCATGCTTGGTATGCCGCAGCTCCAGCATATGAAGAGCGTCTCTTCCGCTGTGACAGGTGTCTGCCAGAATACCTGCCTCATCCAGAACGATCCGGGCATGCTCTGCAGCGATATCCTCATCGTCTACTATCAGAACACGCATGTCCGCGGGATTGATGAAAAAGCTGTGGATATCATCATGCTCGCAGTTCTTCAAAGTGACGATCACGGTGAATTCGGTTCCGACTCCCTTTGTTGATTCCACCGAGATCGATCCGTTCATGAGCTCGACGATATTTTTCGCGATTGCCATTCCGAGTCCCGTGCTGCCGTATTTATTATTCCGGCTGCTGTCCTCCTGGGCAAAGGTATCAAAAACCTTCGGCAGAAACTCCTTATCCATTCCTACGCCGGTGTCTTTAATGACAAAGCGGATGGTGGACTGATCCTCGAAAACATTTGTCCGCTCAATATTAAGGGTAACCATTCCGGGGGCATTGGTGAACTTGATCGCATTGCTCAGAATGTTGATCAGCACCTGCTTCAGTTTCATGTCATCGCCGATATAGCAATCCGATACGCCACCTAACAATCTGCATTCATACTGAAGGCCCTTGTCATTGCATTGCGTCACGACCATGTCATTGATCTGCTCCACCATAGCCCGGAAGGAGAATTCCTCTTTCCGGAGCAGCATTCTTCCGGATTCGATCCGACTCATGTCCAGGATATCATTGATCAGTCCGAGTAAATGCCTTGCACTGGCATCGATCTTTTCCAGATACTCTCTGGTTTCCGGGTGCAGATCCTCCCGCCTGAGGGCCAGGCTGTCCAGGCCGATGATCGCGTTCATGGGAGTTCGGATCTCATGACTCATATTTGACAGAAAAGCGGTCTTTGCCTTATTCGCCTCCTCGGCTGCATTCAGTGCCTCGCTTAGGGCACGGCTCCGAGCCATGGATTCGTGGGCTTCCTGATCTATATTCGTCAGTCCCAGGCCGATGGCATGGACGATATGATCATCCCGGTCATTCGGATGCCGCACCCCGGCCATACGGATCATTTCATAGTAATCCTGTCCGTTGCGATGCACCAGATAGCGGAAGGCAATGATGGAGCGCTCCGCCAGACCTTTTCGGATATTGTCCGGATCGATAAAGTTGAGGAATTCTTCACGGTACTTCTCATCTACAGAATGCTCAGCATACCATTTAAACCGCTCATAGTATGGGAAATGAATTCCTTCCTTCGTCTGCTCGGGATCCTCCGGATCCGCACGATAGCAGACGCCGTCATCCAGGTCGAGATCTACATGATAGACACTGCGGTAATCCGAAGCCAGAGCAGTGATCATTTTATCCTGCTGGATCCGTCTGCTCTGTTCTTCCTCCGCGCGCTGCGCGTTCCGGACATTCTTCTCATGCTTCTCGGTGATGTCGGAAATGAAGACATAGTAGATCCCGCCGTAATTCTCGGTTTCGGTATAATGGCCGTAGTCATCCATCCAGCGGATAGCCCCGTCCTTTCGGATGATACGGTATTCTACATGATCCATCTTATCATAGCTGGTGCGGATCTGGTTCGTCACCACATTTTCCACGAATTCAAGATCGTCCGGATGGATCATACCGGGAAAGGTATATCCGGTCAGCTCTCTGAATTCCTCTAAATCATGGCAGCCGAAGATGCGGATGGCTGCATCATTGATGTAGAGCAGTTCCTCCGCACCGGTAGCTTTGTAAATAAAGAAACCACCCGGAATATGTTTTCCCATTTCTTCGATGATGGGTACAGTTTGTTCGTTCAATTCAAATCTTTTTCCAAACATCTTTTATACCTCGTCAATTGTCATAAGGGGCCGGATACCAGGTGGTAAAATGTTTCTGTCTCACCCGACCTGTGATATCAGTATACTCAACATTGACATGACTTTCAACCTCTATTGCCGCCATTGATAAGCCGGCACGAAATGACAGGACAGCTGCTCTTCCCGGAAGCCGGGAATACGGATTCTCCGTTGCAAGGAGCGGGTACTTATGGTACGATAACAATAACTGTAAAAGGTGTATCTCGTGGGGAAGGAGTTTATACATCATGCATCATAATGAGAAAAACGGCCTTAGAAGACATATTTTAATTGTTGAAGATGAACCGATCAATCGCGAGATCCTTGCGAATCTTCTGAGTACAGAGTATGAGGTGCACTCTGCCGGAAACGGAAAGCAGGCCCTGGATATTCTGCAGTCCAGTGAGCACCGCTGGTCCCTGATCCTTTTGGATCTTCTGATGCCGGTAATGGACGGGTTTGAACTCATCGAGATTCTTAGAAATGATGAGAAGCTGCGGTCGATCCCGGTGATCGTGATGACCTCCGAAAAGGAGGCCGAGGTAAAAAGCATCCGCATGGGGGCAGCGGATTTTATTACCAAGCCTTATGATATGCCGGATGTGATCCTTGCACGTTGCGAGAGGACCATAGAGCTCCAGGAAGATCAGAGCATTATCCGCGCCGCGGAGAAGGATGTCCTCACCGGACTTTATACCAGAGATTTCTTTGCGGAATATATCCGCCAGATCGAGGGCACTGATCCCGGAAAGAAGAGAGATGCGGTTGTCTTTAATGTGGATCATTTTCATCTCGTCAATGAGCTATACGGACGCAGTCAGGGCGACAGGGTGCTGATCCGGATCGCGGAGCTTCTGACAGAAGTTCTGAATAATGAAGACGGGATCGGATGCCGGACGGAAGCGGATTATTTCTATTGCTACTGCGACAGCGGACTGGATTATGAAATGGTGCTGGAGAAGCTGCTGAAGGGCCTTTCGGACATCATACCGACTGCTCATATACGGCTTCGGGTCGGCGTCTACAGAGATGTGTATAAGGAGCTTTCGGTGGAAAACTGGTTCGACAGAGCAAAGACAGCCTGTGACCTGATCCGCGGAGATTACAGCAGACAGATCGAGTATTACAGTAATGATTTCTATGAAAAAACAAAATATCAGGAGAAGCTGATCAATGATATCGACGGGGCAATCTCCGGGAAGGATCTGATCGTATACTATCAGCCGAAGTACGATATACAGGGCGGCGAGCCGTCTCTTCGGAGTGCGGAGGCATTGATCCGGTGGAAGCATCCGGAGCTGGGCATGATCAACCCGGGAGAATTTATCCCCCTTTTCGAGAGTAACGGCCTGATCCAGAAGCTGGATCATTTCGTATGGGAGGAGGCGGCCCGGCAGACAGGAGAGTGGCGTCGGAAATACGGCATCTCCGTGCCGATCTCCGTTAATGTATCCCGTATGGACATTTACTATCCCCAGCTGAGGGAAATGTTCAAAAAGCTGCTGGATGATAACGGACTGGATACAAAGCAGCTGCTTCTGGAAATTACGGAGTCGGCCTATGCGGATAACGCGGAGCAGCTGGTAACGGTTATCGAGAGTCTTAGGAAAGACGGCTTTATGATCGAGATGGATGATTTCGGCTCGGGGTATTCCTCTTTGAATATGCTGACCATGATTCCCATCGATGCGCTCAAAATGGATATGAAGTTCATCCGGAATATGCAGAAGGATGAGAAGAGCATGAAGCTGGTGGAACTGATCCTGGATATCGCACAGTTTTTGCATGTGCCGGTGATCGCTGAGGGCGTGGAAACCGAGGTTCAGATGAACCTGCTGAAGGAAAGAGGCTGCGATATCATTCAGGGATATTATTTCTCCCGGCCCGTGCCTCCGGAGGAATTTGAGGTATTTATCGAGAAAGAGGTCGCAAGGCGGAAAGCGGAACAGGGATAAAGGAGAGGAGAACAAATGATCACGATCGAAGCATTAAGGGAATACGGAGCGGACGTGGAAAAGGGCCTTGGACGCTGCATGGGAAATGAGGCGCTGTATCTCAGACTTGTGGGTCTGATCCCGGCTGAGGAGAATTTTAAAAAGCTTCAGGAGGAGCTGGATGCAAAGGATCTGCAGAAGGCTTTTGAGGCAGCACATGCATTGAAAGGCGTGACCGGAAACCTGTCCCTTACCCCGCTCTATGATTCTATCGTCCGGATTACGGAACGTCTGAGGGCGAAGGAGGATACGGACTACTCGGAGGAGATGACCGAAATCCGTTCCCAGAGGGAAAAACTGGAGGAGCTTTGCAGGCAGTAACAAAATGAAGAAGAAAAGAATAGCGGCGCTTTTTCTGGCTGGCGGTATGCTCCTTTCCTTTTTCTCACTGCTTCCGGCGGACGGCAGTCTTGCTGCAGGCGCGGACAGGAATATCCTTTACTGGACACAGAGAATATCGGAGGATCAGAGGGAAGGAGAGTTTTTTACCCGTATTCTCGGAATGCGGAATGTTACACGGCAGAGTGTGATCCGCACGATCCGGGAGAACTGGACGGAAGGACTGAAATATGCGGAATCGAATTACAGTCTGACGCATACGAAGGCGGATACCTGTATCAATTACGGGGATGCTCAATACAGCGGGCGCGTGAAAACCGGCTACGGTTATAATTGTACAGGCTTTGCAGCGTCGGTTCTGTACTATGCCAACGGCGGATCGAAGGAGAATGCGCTTTCGGAGATGAACTCGCTGTATCTTCCCCTGAAGCAGGGAAGAAGCTACAGAAGCCAGACTGCTTTTACCGACGCCACAGGGTGGTATTATTTCTTTGCCGGAGAGCAATACACTTCGCAGGGAAAAGGCACGGCAGAGAAGACGAAGATATACTATATGGGAAATACGACGGGAGCCGATTCCATCCAGGAAGCCTTACAGAAGGCGGCAGGGGAAGGAAAGCTGAAGAAGGGATATCTCATTTTCTTCTGGCCTTCCACCGGCTACGATTGTCATGTGGGATTCTATGCCGGGAAAAGCAGGGAGACCGGCCTGCACATGATGTATCATGCAGCCGGAAAGGGCATCCACAGCGGAATCAGGATCAGGGAGCATATCACCTTATCCCAGGTGACCTCGGAGGGGGCCTCCTACCTGTACATTATTCCGCTTCCGGAAGAAGATGAACGGGATACCATCTGGCTCGATGAGGGACGGAATATCCTTCTGGAAATGTTCCGGCTGATCAAAAAGGATCCTGAATAGAGAAAGGCTTCTGGGGTGACAGAGGCCTTTTTTAGTGATATGCAGATTTTTATGTAAGATTACGAAGGAAATGTCGTGTATATAGGTGAGGAGGTGAGATGGTATGGAGGATGAACGGATCATACAGCTATACTGGGACAGAGATGAAAAGGCGATCGAAGAGTCGTCTGTAAAATACGGAGCATACTGCATGCACATCTCCCGGAACATTCTGCAAACAGAGGAGGATGCGGAGGAGTGTGTCAATGACACGTGGCTGCACGCCTGGAACAGTCTGCCACCGCAAAAGCCTTCCGTCCTGTCGGCATTTCTCGGGAAACTGACGCGGAATCTTGCATTTGACCGCTATCGTAAGCTTCACAGGAAGAAGCGTGGAGGGCATAGCGTGGAGCTTGTTCTGGATGAACTGGGAGAGATCGTATCCGGGAAGGATGATCCGGAGGGACTGGTGCAGGAAAAGGAACTGAAGGAAGCAATCAATCAGTTTCTGCTGGAACTGCCGGAGGAAAAAAGAGTGCTCTTTATCAAAAGGTATTGGTACTCCTGCAGTATTTCCGAGATTGCGGAAGCAATGGGAATGAGCAGCAACAGTGTGTCGGTAAATCTGAACAGACTCAGACAGAAACTGAAAGGTTTTCTCTATGAAAGGGGATACGAAATATGAAAAAAGAGGATCTTTTTGAGACGTTGGGCGATATTGATCCGGAAAGCGTGGAAAAAGCGGGTCATTACAGGAGGAAAAAGAAGAAAACCGCCTGGGGCATCCTGGCCGCCTGTGCGGCGGCTGCGATCATTGCGGCGGTAGTAGGAGTGCTGCTTATGAGAAATAGTGGAAATACCGAAGAGGGTTCATCAACCGCGAAGAGTAACGGAAAGGTTGAGGCCGATGTTGTGAAGCTGATGGCATCCTATCCCGCGTCGCCGGGAAAGAACATGGATCTGCAGACTTATCTGAACGGAGAGGAGTCGGAACGATGGTTTTCGGAACAACTCTCCAAAATCCAGGCAACCAGCGATCTTGCATCATCGATGGATGGTTACTATGCCACCATGATGAACCGTCTCCTTGCGGATAAGGACGGAAACGGTGAAAATACGGTCTGCTCTCCGCTGAATACATATGTAGCCTTCGCCATGCTTGCGGAAGTGTCATCGGGCAACTCTCAGAAGCAGGTACTGGACATGCTTGGAGTTTCGGATATGGAATCTCTTCGGAAGAATGTAAAGGCGCTTTGGGAAAGCAATTACGCAGATACCCCGATGCTTAAGAGCATGCTGGGGAATTCTCTCTGGCTGAACAATACGGTTAAGTATAATGAGGATACGCTGAAGCGTCTTACGGATCAGTATTATGCATCCTCCTTCCGCGGGGATCCCGCTTCGGAGGAAATGAGCAGGGAGCTCCGTAACTGGATAGATGATAATACGGGAAAAATGCTGACCGAGTATACGAAGGACATTTCCATGGATCCGGAAACGGTTATGGAACTGGTATCCACCATTTACTTCAAGGCACAGTGGCAGACGGAATTTAATCAGGAACGAACGACGAAGGAGACCTTCCATGGCCTGAAGGGTGATCAGACGGTTGACATGATGCATATGGAAGGACAGCAGAGTGTTTACCGTACGGATAAATATACCGAAGTAAGTCTTTCTCTTAAGGACAGCGGAGCCATGCATTTCTATCTTCCGAAGGAGGGTACGAATGTGGATGAGCTTCTGAAGGATACGGATATCCTGAAGGCTGTCCGGGATCAGGAGAACAGCATCTACCCGCATGTAAAGCTGTCTGTGCCGAAGTTCAATGTCTCAGGCAAGAAGGATCTGCGGGATACCATGAAGGATCTGGGCGTAACGGATGTTCTGGATGCTTCTTCCGCAGACTTCAGTGCACTGACAGAAGATAAAAAGGAACTCTTTATCAGTAAGGTGGATCACGCGGCAGTGGTTGAGATCGACGAGCAGGGCGTATCCGGAGCAGCGTATGTGGATATGGCCATTTGCGGATCAGGGATGCCAAATGAGAATCTGGAGATCACACTGGATCGTCCGTTCCTCTTTGTCGTAACAGGCTGGGACGGCGCAGTCCTTTTCTCAGGGGTTGTAAGAAATATCGGATAACATGGCTGCATTCATTGGAAGCCCGGATTGTTCCGGGCTTTTGCCTATTTATAAGCGTTATACGATTCAACGATTACTGTGCTTTAAACCGGACTGATGCATCTCCCTTTGCATTTTCCGGGATAAAGTGCAGAATCCGCTTTTTATTTCGCGAAAAAAATGATACATTGTACAGTAGGGGAAAATCCCACGGGAATCCGTATTTCCATAGAAAGGATGGGCTTTTCTTCTCGGGATGATTTCATCCTTTGCAGCTCCAAAAGGTATTTTTAAGAAACGGAGGGATAATGGAATGCTGAAAAATAAAAACGGAACAGCAGAGAAACGGCGGCTGAAAAAAACGCTGTGCCTCATCATTGCCATGGCTATGTTTTTTGCTTCAGCCAGCGGTGCGGGAAGCCGTACTTTTGCCGCAGAAGAGGGGACAGCGGGTATCCGGGTCGCTCAGCTGCCGGGCTTCGATTTTACCTTTGTGTACGATGACGCGTGGTTTGCGGAGTCTTCCTACACATATAATCCGCATCTGGCAACTCTGTCCATGCTGCAGGTTGAGGAATCCGGCGGGGCAGATTCGGCCAGGGCAGCATACGAGGCCATGGGATTCGAGGATATTCAGGGGAATGACTATTTCAATATAGGTGAGGATCGTCCGAATTCCATTCAGGTACTGGCGGGACATAAAACCATTCCGGAGAACGGAAAAGAAACCGTTCTGATCGGACTGGCAGTGGCGGACAGTAAATATGATCTGGAATGGGCCGGGGATTTTATCATCGGTAAGGGCGGTCTCCATGAAGGCTTTATGGCTGCAAGAGATGAGGCACTCCGGTTCCTGAAAAAATATATCTTTGAAAATGGCATTTCCGGAAGGGTGAAACTCTGGGTTACCGGACACAGCCGTTTCGGCGGAGTTGCGAATCTTGTTGCGGCTTATTTTGCGGAAGATGAGGGTGATTATATCTCGGAAGTAAGCATTGACCCGGAGGATATCTACGCCTATACATATGCAACGCCGAATACCGTAGTGGAAGGAAAAGCCACCAAAGGGGAGCTGCTGAGTGTAGCGGCTGCCAGAACAGATGGAATGTATGCGGATGACACACCCGGTAATGCATACACATATGATCATAGCGATGGCGATACGGTCCTGGATCCCGGTGCGGAGATTTTCAGAGGCATTCATAATGTGGCTCCGTCCGTGGATGTGATTACCATGCTCCCTTCTCAAAAATGGAACTTTACTACCTTTGGTACAACTGAGGAGCAGCAGTACATCAAAGACCAGAACAGCCTTTTGTATTATATGGAACTTCTGTTCGGAGCAGAGACGGCAGATGCTTATCGGAAATACGGCGGCCCGGAGAATTTCAAATGGATGACATTTGACCTGAACTCCCTCTCCATAGTGGAGGACACAAGCGTGAAAACGCCCGCATCTCAGAAAGATGTGTTCCGGGGCCGGGTGGACGGTATGCATGAATTCATCGGGGATCAGGCAAGCTATGTGGATGGGCACAGTGAGGAGGTGCTTTCTGCGGTTGCAGGTCTTTTCGGGTCACTGAAAAGCAAACTGATCAACGTGCTGACCGCCGATAAGGAATCGCTCATTAAAGCAGGCGCATTCACATATATCAGTTATGTGAAGGACTGGTTCAGCAAGAAGAAAAATATCAGCCTTACCGATGCGGAAGCTGTTCGTATCGTTGTAACCTGGGCATTTCAGACTCTCTCCGGAGAAACCATAGATCCGGCAATCTTTACCGTTGATGATTTTCTGTATTATGTCTGCAAATATTTTGCAGATAATACGGAGCAGCGGTTTGATCCGCAGGATCCTAAAAAGGTAATCGGATATAACCATAAAACCAAGCTTGCGGAACTTCTTCATAACGCTTTGGCGGGAGTAATCGCTAAGGCGACCGGCGAAGGAACGGAAGATGATATCCGCGCCGGGAAAGCGACCGTTTACAGCATGCTGCGGTCAGGGGCATATGGTGATGCTACTGCGGAAACGGTAACAAAGGAATCCGGAAAGAGCTCCCGTGCCGGGATCTATGTAATGATCGGTATGGGCTTAGGAATGAACTATCCCCAGGTGCTGGACGCTATTGCGGATAATGGTGAGAAAAATGTTCTGGCACTTGCTGAGGCATTGCTTCCGATGCTGATGAAGGGAACGGGACCGGATGGTTCCGAGGTAACCTTCACCTCAGTGGGAGAAGCGGCAGACGCTATGATCGGCGGTGCATTAACAGCCGCTCTGAACAGCTTATTCAGTACGGGGGTTATTCCGTCTTCCGGACTGATAGCGGATCAGTACCGCGCTTTTGTTAATACCCTTGTCAAATATTCGGCTATCCTGAGAAATCTTGCAGCGGGTCTGCTCTTTTACTCCGACGGAGATGAATTTGACATGGCCGGACAGGTCCGCAATGCGGTTACCGTAGTAGGTCAGGCTTCGGCCATTCTGCAAACACATTATCAGAGTACCTACATGTCGTGGCTGCTGTCACAGGATGATATGTATCCCATCGTTCTGAACAGTGTAGAGGACGGCAATTATGAGCAGACCATTACACCGGAGCTGACAGGTACGGAGGGAGCGGTACTTTACTATACAACGGATGGTACGGATCCCACGGAAGCAAGTACAAAATATACCGGCCCCATCGAACTGGTGCAAAAAGACAAAAGGCAGGAAATCACTCTGAAGGTGATTGGCGTAAGAAACGGAAAGGCCGGGCGGGTATGGGAATACAACTATGTGATCGAAGGACCGGTCAGATATGAAGTGATTCCTGGTGACGGCAGTGAATGGCAGAAAGGGAAAAAGAAAGGGCTTTCCTTCATGTTCAGGAGATCCTGCCATGATGAAAAGACAGGTGATATGCTGACGGATATTACCGTGGACGAAAAGATACTGGATAATAGAGATTATTCCATGGAATCACTTAGTCACATTGTGACCCTGAAATCGGAGTATCTTGAGACCTTGGCCATAGGCCGGCATGAGATTGCGGTTATGTTCTCTGATGGGGATCCTGCCATTGCAAGCTTTACGATTCTTGAGAAAGAGAAAAAAGATTCCGGGCAGGGCGGCAGGATCGATCAGGAAGAAGAGAAACCGGAAACCGATTCGGATTACTCTAATGAATGGGTAAAGGGAAAATGGTACGAAAAGAACGGTAAGCAGATCTATCAGGGCATCGGAAGCTGGAGGAAGAATAAAAAGGGATGGTGGTATGAGGACACCCTTGGCTGGTATCCCAAGAACCGTTGGATGAAGATTGACGGCCTCTGGTATTTCTTTAACCGGAAGGGTTATATGGCATCCTATGAATTTGTGAAGGGTTACTGGATTGAAAGAAACGGCTCCCAGATCGATCCCGTTAAGTACAGCTGGCACAGGACTGCAAAGGGCTGGTGGTATGGCGTGAAAGATGGCTGGTATGCAAAAAATCAGACACTGAAGATTGACGGAACGAGCTACCATTTCAACGGGGAAGGATATTGCACCAATCCGTAAATGAATCATGATAAAGGACCTGATTGAAAGCGGTTACTGTAGAGATGTTCGAGAAGAGCACATCGGGTATTTATTCGGCGATTCTGATGGATGTGCGCATGCCTTTGATGGATGGCCTGGAGGCAACAAGAATGATCCGTGCCCTGGAAAGGGAGGATGCAAAAAGAATTCCCATTATCGCACTTACGCATTCGATGAGGATGTCCAGCACTCCATGCAGGCCGGGATGAATGCGCATCTTAACAAGCCGGTTGAAGCGGATCATCTGATCCGGATACTGGGTGAACTGATCTATGAGTCAGAAGAAAAAATGACAATCAGGTAGAAGGATGGAATGATAAATGAAACTGTTGCATACGTCAGACTGGCATATCGGATTCAAACATAATTCCAGAGAATTTCTTTCCGATCAAAAAGCTGTGATTGAGCAGATCTTCCGTATAGCGGAAGAGGAAAAAGTGGATGGGATCCTTGTGGCAGGGGATATTTTCCATAAAAGAATTGTGTCGGATAATGCGGTTAAGCTATATGATGAGCTTATATCGGATATATGCGTGAAACGCGGGATCCCGGTATTTATGATCGCAGGGAATCATGATAATCCCGCAACCCTGGCACAAGGGCATGAGCTTCTGAAAAAGGGCGGATTGGATGTGGCTTCATTTCTGACGGAGGAGCCGCACAAGGCGAGTCTGGGTGACGTGGATATCTACATGCTTCCGTGGTTTACGATGGATAAGGTGCGCACGGTTTTTCCGGACAGGGCCGAAGAGATCGAATCCATGGAAGACGCTTTTCGTATCGTACTTGATAATATCCGAAACCATTTTGTTGAAGGACGAAAGAATATCCTGTTATGCCACGCCTATCTTTCCAATGCCGAAACCTCAACCAGTGATGAGGCGGCAGAGATCGGCGGGGCCACGAAGGTCAGCGCATCCCTCTTCACCGGTTTTGATTACGTCGCTCTGGGGCATATACACAAGCCGCAGGATGTGAGTGAAAATGCAAAATACAGCGGGTCACCTATGATTTGCAGCTTTGGAAAAGAAGAGAAGCAGACAAAAAGTGTGGTGATCATTGATATGACGGAAAAGCGGGTAAGGCGGGTGAACCTGGAACAGCCCCATAAATGGAAGACACTTACCGAGACCAGAGAGGTGCTGATGAATGCGGATTATCCGGATGATATCCGCAAGGGTTACGTGCGCCTTGAAGTAACGGACAGTTCCATCGGTCTCTCTGATCAGGCTTCCTATTATGAGCTCTATCCGAATCTTCTGGAATTCTCCGGAAAGGATTATGTCCGGGAAGACGGGAAGATCACGATGACAGTTACCGAGTTTGAAGAAAAAAAGAATAAACCCGAGGATATTTTTCTGCAGTATTACAGGGATATTATCGACGAGGAAAATGCACCGGATGCACATTTTCTTGAATTATTCAGAAATGCCGTTGCGAAATATGAAGGGGATAAAGGCAATCAGCAAGAGGGAGAAGGACGATGAGACCGATCAGTATAGAATTTCAGGCGTTTGGACCTTATGTGGATTATCAGAAGGTAGATTTTGAGAAGATCGCTGCCAATGGATTGTTTCTGATCTGCGGAGAAAACGGAGCCGGAAAAACAACAATCCTGGATGCGATCACTTTTGCTTTGTACGGGCAGGGAAGCGGGAACGGAAGGCAGAGCTTCGAAGATATGCGCTGTAAAAAGCTGAAGGAAGGGGAATATCAGAAAAAGGGAGAAGAGCCAGATACTTTTGTGCGCTTTCTCTTTGAAAATAACGGGATCATCTATAAATTTGAGCGCCGTCTGGAAAGGAAGACAAAGAATCTGAAGCTAAATATTACAGTGGAAGAAAAGGATACGGAGACGGGAAAATGGAAAAGCCTTGTGGAGAATCCAACCATATCAATCGCAAATGAGCAGGCAGTCAGGATCGTCGGCCTTTCCTGTGAACAGTTTCGGCAGGTGATCCTTATCCCACAGGGAAAGTTTGAAGCTTTTATAAATGCAAAACCGGAGGAAAAGGAAGCCATCCTTTCACGCATTTTCAATGAGGATAAGTGGGAAAAGATTGCTGAGATCATGTATCAGGATGCATCCGGGAACGAAACGGAGCTTGCCACATTGCATAGGGTGGCAGAGGCTGCCCTTGAGGGGGAAAAATGTAAAACACTGGGTGAACTGAAGGAACTGATCGAAGGGAAGAAAGAGGAGCTGAAGAAGCTGGAAAATGATCCGGAATTACAGGCTTTTGACAGCAGACTGAAAGAGCTTACCGATCGGCTCACTCTTGTAAAACAGTTTCATGATATGCATGTGGCAGAGGAAGAACTGAGGAAGCTGGAAGAGAAAAAGAACGAAAGAGCAGATAAGGAAAAGCGCCTTCATGCCGCACAACGGGCACGAAAGGTGAAGCCGGTCATTAATTCCGTGAAGAATGCGTATATAGCATGGCAGGAAAGAGTATCTGCGGAAAAAGACCTGCTTATTCAGGAGGCGGATAGAAGAAAAGAAGAAGCGGAACTGAAAGAAAAAATCGAAGAACATGAAAAAGCGGCGGAAAAGATAAAGGAGAAAGAAGAACTTCGCATATCCTTTGAAGGAAAGAAAGACTCCTACAGTTCTGTTGAAGAGGTTCGGAAAAAGATAAAGGAACTGACTGCGGAAAAAAGAAAAGCGGAGAAAAAGGAAGAGAGGGAGAGGGAAAAGCACGCGGCTGTTCATAAGGAAGTGGAGGAAGCAGCGATTCTGTATGAGCAGATGAATGAGGAGCATACGCGCCTCTTCAATCAGTATCTTACCTCCGGTGTATTCGGTGATCTCGCGGAAAAACTGGAGGAGGGTAAAGCCTGCCCCGTATGCGGAAGCACAACCCATCCCGGACCGGCCGCACCGTCGGAGATATCCCATGTGCTTGTCGATGCCAAAAAGGATGCTGCTGATAAACAATACAGACTCTATCAGGAGAAGCAGAAAAAGGAAGAAGAGGCGAAGTCTGAAGCGGATCGGGTACATGAAGAATCAGAGAAGATGAAGATAGCACTTGCCACTGAGGAGGCGAAGGAGAAAAGTCTTCAGAAGAATCTGGTGGAAGGGATCCATACACGGAAGGAGCTTGAGGATCGGATTAATACCCTCATAGCTGAGTGTGAGCGGTATGCCAAAGAGAGTGAGATACTGCAGAAAAAGAAGGAGGAGATCGATTCGTCTCTTCATTCTCTTCTAGGACAGATCAAGACGGCAGGTGAAGAGAAGAAGAAAGCAGGAGACCTGAAGGATGAGACGGAAGAGGCGTTAAAGACTGTTCTTTTCGAAAATGGATACGATGATGAAGCAGCTGCCGAAGCTGATATGCTGGAGGAAAAAGAGGAGGAGAAGCTTACCTCAGAGATCAGTAAATATGACACGCAATTAGAAGAAAAAAGGAAACAGATCAGCAAATTCCGGGCTGAACTGGAGGGAAAAAAAGAGCCGGATGAGGAGACGACGAGAAAACAGCTGGCGGCTGTTCAGGAAAAGAAAAGTACTTATGACCAAAATTCGGCTGTGCTGAAGGATGCCATCCGGCGCCTGCAGGGAAAGTATAATGATCTGAGCGTAAAAATGGACGGGCTTGAAGAAAGGATTGCGCAGGCGCATAAGGATGTCCTCTTTGCGGAAAAGCTCCGGGGTGATTCCGGAATCGGCCTTCAGAGATACGTTCTGGGAATTATGTTCTCTTCCGTGATCCGGAGTGCGAATAAAATACTCGCCGGTATGTATAATGGGCGTTATTCACTGTTTCGGTCAGATGAGGTGGCAAAGGGGAGCAGGCTCAAGAAGAGGGGACTGGAGATTCAGGCATTTGATGCGGAATGTCCGGGAGAAAAAAGATTCATTTCCTCCCTGTCCGGAGGCGAAAAGTTCCTGATCGCGCTTTCCCTGGCCATGGGAGTTGCCTCGGCAGCGCAGGAGACCGGAATCAGGATCGGAGCGCTTTTTATTGACGAAGGCTTTGGAACATTGGATGAAAAGAATGTGAATGATTCGATGAAGGTCCTGAAGGTTGTTCAGGAAGCAAAAGGGATCGTCGGAATCATTTCCCATGTGCCGGCACTTCAGGGGATTCCATCAAAACTGAAGGTGATAAAGCAAGAAGACGGCGGCGGAAGCTATCTGAAATATGATGTCGGATAGAATGAATGTCATTTTCGGACAGGCTGAATGTCGCTTTCACATAGAATGAATGTCACCTATGGACCGACTGTATGTCGCATAAAGACAAAATGAAAGTGTCCTCAGGCAATCAACGAAGAGAGCTTGACAATTTATTATTTCATGCTATAATGCCCATTGTTGCTGATAGCTTCAATAATCTGTGATAAAGGAGAAAAGAAGATGAAGAATGCTAAGAAGTACGTATTTGCAGCTCTGATGGTAGCAGTTATGGCGTTTGCACTTTGTGCATGCGGTAGCTCGAATGTAGACGGAACTTATGTTGTTTCCGAATATAACGGACAGGACCTGAATACTGCTCTCGAGCAGATGAAGGCAGCAGGTATGGACCTGACAGCAGAAACGTTTTGCACATTCAAGCTGGAAGGCGGAAAGAACCTTACAGTAACCTTCATGGGTGAAAGTAAGTCCGGTACATACTCGGTAAGCGGTGAGACACTGACGATGACCATCGACAATGATAGCACAACCGCTAATATCAAGGACGGTGTTATTACCTGGTCATCAGATGGCGGAACACTGAAGATGAAGAAGAAATAAGCCATCACCGGAATTGAGAACCAAAAAAGATCCCTGTATGACAGGGATCTTTTTTGGTTCTACCTTTCATTCATAAATGCGATCATTTTTTCCAGGTCATACTCACGGATCACTTCAACTCCTTCGGGAACCTCCACCGTTTTATTTGTTACGACGGTTTCCGCTTCGGAAGGGTCAGAAACGATCTCGGTGGCCATCATGCGGAAGAAGGAATCCACATTGATCACATCCGTCACGTGGAAGTAATCGGTGAGGAAGTTCATTTCCGTGCTGCCCGCAACATGCTCCTTGCTGCTTCTTGCCATGTTCAGCCAGATAAAATCATTGGTTTCAAGATCCAGTCCGAACAGATAGGCGAAGGTGCTGCTGCAGTTTATCAGAAAAGAGGATTGAACGGTTTTCGGTTCGTAGATAAAACCGGAATCATCCACATCACGCAGCATATAGCCTGCCTTGCAGAGGCAGTGGTCAAATGTACTGCATGAAAAGACATTATCACAGAAGATCATGTACCGGAAGCCGGGATATTTCTCACGGAACAGTTCCAGATCAATATCAAAATACTCGGATCCACCGTCATATCCGCTGGTCTCATCACCGGAATAGGTGATAGCCTGTGACTGCTGTCCGGCCATATTTCTCCAGGAGAATTCCTTGCGTTTTCCATTGTTATCGATCGCAAAGGTGGAGAGATCGATATCATTGACCTTTTCCCAGTAGGTGAAGGCACGGAGTTTTTTTGCCTCGCCGATATGGAGCCTTGTCCCCCGTGTCAGTACGCCGAAGCCTCCCTGTGAGGTGCTTTCCTGCAGGGGAAGGGCGTAGTTCTTCATTTCCGGATCAATATAAACCTTACCCAGTCGGTTGGCCAGGATACTCTCCAGCTTCGCACGTATCTCCTTCGTAAGCATTCCTGCCTGTCCGACGGTGATGCGGGATTTTCTTTTCATGGCCTCAGAAGGTGTCTCCTGGTGTACCAGAAGCTGGTTGTACTTCGGAAAGGCAAAGGTACGGGATGCCTGAAAGGTACGGGATGCCTGATTCTGATCGTGCATGGAGTAGGCAATCAGCAGCTGCAGGAGTACGATGGTATTTTCGGAATCCAGATTATGGATCACATAATCCCACTCATCCGTTGTCTCGCATCGGCTGAGAATATAATTCATGTTCCGAAGGAGCGCGGAGGATCCTTTTTCACGCTTCAGAATATCAACCGCATCACTGATCCTCTTTTCGGACATGGCTTGTTCAAACCGGGAATAAACGGATTGATTTCCTTTGCCGCGCATGGCTTTCAGAAAAGCCTCCTCTTCCTCGGTCTTCGCCTTAAAATGCAGATGATGCAATAGACCGTTCCATGCTTTTTTCTTCTCATAGCAGGCCGTTATATCTGTCCGTCCCGCAGTAAAAAAACTGTGGATCACGTTAGTCAGGAATTTCCGGTCCTGGTTTTTCAGATTCAGCTGATACAGATTCCTGTTATGATAAACCTCATAATTTAGCTGATCCACGATCCGGATAACGTCCGGCAGGGAGAGAAAATCAGTAAATCGGAGACTCCGGGTATCCAGCAGGAGCCGGGTGGCCGTATTCTTCGAAGATACGGCGGAAATCTTATGATCATAGGTAAGGATGCAGGTGAGGACTATATCATACTGTGCATCGCTGAGCGGACGGGTTCCGGCCAGCAGCCTGTCCGTCATATCTTTAAGCAGGGATACGGCCTCATCCTCCGTAACGATCCGAAAATCCCTGATCTCCGCATTTTCCTTAAAAGCGGCACGGGAAAAAGATTCCTCAAAGAGGGAATGCCCTGCCTCCGAGAAATTTCCGAAACCGTAGGTGGTGATGTAGTGCAGCATCTGATCGAAGAACAGCTGATCAGGGGATAATTCCCGGACGCTTTGTGGGAAGCCTTTGTAGAAGGGCTTTGGAACATTTTCACCCAGCTGTCTTGAAGCAAAGGAAATCATATCCGAACGGACCAGATTTACTCCTTCCGTGATGCGGATATTAAAAAGATTTGCCAGAGAAAAAAGTGTCTCAAAGGGATGAGCCTCGTCTCCTCCTTCACTGACCAGAATGGATTTCCCGAACAGGTACGCTTTTAAATTCTCGTTCATGTATGTCACCTGGCTTTATTAATGTTTCAGACAACAATTCAGCATCCGAAGATGCTGAATTGTGATGAAATCGCCGGATTATGAGAAGTAAATCCGACTAGCTATCATTGATCATACCATGACGATATCGCCCCATTAATTCGCTGCTCTACCCTTGAGCTACAGCTGCATAGCAGCCGGCGGGACTCGAACCCGCAACCTGCGTCCGAAAAGGTGAAGTAAATGAGTCTAGCTGTCATGGATATGATCTTTTTTATCATAGCATAACCGGAGCATTTTGTCACTATACCTGCAGGCTATGCATCATCGGAAAAACATGAATAATGTTCTGTCGAAAACGATGCGAAAGTTCTTTTTTTGTGGTAGAATGAATGAGAAACGTTGAAGAAATCGGGGAGGTTATCCGAAATATGGAATGCTTTGATTTATATGACGTGAACCGAAATAAGACCGGACGTGTCCTTGAGAGAGGAAATAAGGTGCCGGAGGGATACTACAGACTTGTGGTTCATGTGTGCATCTTTGACAGCAAAGGAAGGATGCTCATCCAGAAGCGTCTGAAGACCAAAAAGGGATGGTCCGGTATGTGGGATATTTCTGCCGGAGGCAGTGCTCTTACAGGAGATAACAGCCAGCAGGCCGCTTCCCGGGAGCTTTTTGAAGAGGTGGGGATCGATTATTCTCTGGAGGGAATGCGCCCGGCCATGACTATTTATTTTGACGGCGGCTTCAATGATATTTACACGATTAATATGGACGTGGATATCGACAGCCTGAAGCTGCAGCCAACGGAGGTGGAAGCGGTGCGCTGGGCCACGGAGGAGGAGATCCTGGAAATGATGAAGGAGAAGAAATTTGTCCTTTATAAGTCATCCTTTATCTCGCTGCTCTTCTTTCTGCGAAATCATAACGGAGCCTTTATGCATAAGGATCCGACCAGCTGAGGAGGATCCGGGATGTCGGAAGAATAGGGCGGAAGAAAGATCCGGTAGAAGAAAAAGGGAGGACGCTGAACAGAGATGGTTGTCAGTACCCCCTAACACAGTGTTTTTTAGGAAAGGATAAGTTAATATGAAAAAACGTAAGATTACAACAATCGCATTAGCAGGGTGTCTGGCGTTATCCATGGCGTTTACCGGATGCGGAAAGGACGCACCGGCAGAGAATACAACGGCCGGGGTTGCAACCACCGGAAGTGCAGCCACCGAGAGTACAACAACCGAGAGTGCAGCCACCGAGAGTACAACAACCGAGAGTGCAA
>JAFXZW010000105.1 GCA_017541035.1 Eubacterium sp.
ACCGCTCTTCACTGACATAAATAACTATTTCTACTGCACCATCTGAAATACGATGTATTCAGATGGTTTATTTGTCATGCATTTTTTTACTGAATCAAAAAATCTTCAAAAAGCACTTGACTGTTTATAGTTTGTCACCTCCATTCGAAAAATGGGTAAAAAAGTCCTGAAAGAAAACGGCAGAGCGGACATCAAAAAGTCTGCTCTTATGTAACGGGATTCATTTCCATTGATTTATGGGTAAGAGGGCGAAAATGCCGCGGCTTTCGAATGAAGCCGATGATTTTTCTACGGCTATTCTAACATAATTCCATGGAAAAGGAAAAGGCTTTTTTGTTTTTCGTCGAAAACCTGTTGCATTTCTATTTTTGTTGTGCTACAATGACGGCTGTTGCTGGTATGGAATCGAGGCACGCGGAGTTCTGTTTCCGGTGTAGTGTTTCATATACGTAAGCCCTTGAAAAACAAAGGAGAATTATTATGAGAGAGGGAATCCATCCGGATTATTATCAGGCAAAGGTTGTTTGCAACTGCGGAAATGAATTTGTAACCGGTTCTACAAAGAAGGAGATCCACGTAGAAATCTGTTCCAAGTGTCATTCCTTCTACACAGGCACACAGAAGGCAACCAAGGCACGCGGACGTATCGATCAGTTCAACAAGAAGTACGGCGTTCAGCAGTAGCAAAGCATCCGGAAAAGGGGTTGGGACCATTGTCTCAACCCTTTTTCGGATATAAAGCATCCGGAGAGATGAGGATAGAGTATGAAACGAGTGAGTATCGGCGGGCAGGCGGTTCTGGAGGGTATCATGATGAAGGGCCCTGAGAGCTATTCGCTGGCCGTTCGGAAGGAAGACGGTGAGATCGCGCTGGAGGTGCATCCGTATATATCCTTTGGTGAACGAAAGAAGATAAACCGGATTCCCATCGCCCGGGGAATCATTAATTTCATAGAGTCTCTTTATATCGGGATCAAAACGTTGATGGCTTCTTCGGAATACTACATGGATGAGGAAGAAGAGGAAGAGAACAAGGGCAAGGAAAAGAAAAATAAGGAAAAAGAAAATAAGGAAAAGGATGATAAGGAGGGAGACTCCAAAAGCTTTTTGATCGTCTCGCTTCTGGTTTCTCTGGCTTTTGCCGTTGGCGTTTTCATCCTGCTCCCGTCCCTTCTGGCAAATCTTCTTTACAAGGTGACGGATTCGGATATTCTGGTGAATACCTGCGAAGGCCTTCTGCGTCTTGCTATTTTTCTGGGATATGTGGCGATCATTTCCATGATGAAGGATATACGCCGCACATTTATGTATCATGGCGCGGAGCATAAGGCCATCAACTGTCTGGAGGCCGGCGACGATCTGACTCCGGAAAATGTTCTGAAGCATACACGTTTTCATAAGCGCTGCGGAACGAGCTTCGTATTTATCGTTATGTTTATCAGCATTTTCGTATTCATGTTCATACACACGGATACGGTCTGGCTGCGTCTCCTGTCCCGCGTGCTCCTGATCCCCGTCGTGGCGGGACTGTCCTATGAAGTGATCCGCTATGCGGGACAGCATAATAACAGGTGCTCCCGCATCCTTTCGGCTCCCGGAATATGGGTGCAGAGACTGACGACGAAGGAACCGGACCTTTCCATGGCCGAGGTGGCGGTTAAAGCAGTGGAACAGGTGATCGATGTAAATGAATACCTGAACTGTGTTCGGAATCAGTCCTTCGAGACGTGAATACCCCTTGAAATCAGCTGTGGAACATTTCAAAAAAGCAGGTGAACGCTATGACGCATTGGGAAGCATATCAGTTGGGGAAAAAGCAGCTGATGGCGGCCGGTATTGCTGATTATGATATGGATTCTCATCTTCTGGTGGAGTATGCAACCGGACAATTTAACCGGTTTGATTTAGAGAAAAGGATGACGAAAGAGCAGGAGTCCGTATTTCTTGAAGCACTCAGCCAAAGGAAAAAAAGGATTCCGTTACAGCACATCACAGGAACAGCCTGGTTCTATGGCTTCAGGTTTCTTGCCCGGGAGGGTGTTCTGATCCCAAGGTTCGATACGGAGTGTTTGGTGGAGAAGGCTTTGAAGACTGTCCCGGATCGAAATATCCGCTTTCTGGATCTCTGTACCGGAAGCGGATGTATCGGCATCAGCTTTTGGCTGCTGAGACGGGAACGGCATTACTCCGATACGGGCATTCTGTCGGATATTTCACCCCTGGCGCTGTCTCTTGCTGAAGATAATGTAAAGGCGCTGAGTGAAATGAAGGAGGAGATCGGCGATTATGCAGGGGAACTGTGTGACCATGTGGAAGTGGTCGCCTCGGATCTTTTTGAAGCTCTGAACGGGCAGCAATTTGACCTGATCATGTCGAACCCGCCGTATATTCCCGCAACCGGGATGGATGAACTTATGCCTGAGGTGCGGGATCATGACCCGCGGCTGGCTTTAACGGATGAAGGGGACGGACTCTCTTTCTACCGAAGGATTGCCGCAGAAGCAAAGAACTGCCTGAAATCCGACGGCTATCTGATCCTTGAGATCGGGTATGATCAGGGAGAGACGGTGCCGGAAATCCTGAAGAGAGAGGGATTCGGAACGGTAAGTGTTTCCGGAGATCTGGCAGGACTGGACCGCGTTGTAACCGCACGCAGATGATGTCATCCTGAAAAACTTTGAAACTACGAATGATGGTCATTTTGAAACTACGGATGATTGTCTGAACCGTGCAGAAATCATACACAGATGATGTCATCCTGAACCGCAAAGCGGTGAAGGATCTGAAATATAAGGAAAGCAGAAAGACAGAGTAACAGATTAAAAAGGAGGAACGTAAGATGTTCGACCGATTGGAAGAACTTGTGGCAAAGCTTGCGGCGATTCAGGAAGAACTGGCGCAGCCGGATATCGTGAATGACCAGGCACGATTTAAAAAACTGATGAAGGAGCAAAGCGATATTACTCCGGTTGTAGATAAGTACCGGGAATATAAACAGGCAAAGCAGGATGTGGAGGACAGCCTGGCTCTGATCGATGAAGAATCCGATGAGGAAATGAAGGAATTGGCCCGTGAGGAGCTTTCCGACGCGAAGAAGAGGATTGAAACCTGTGAGCATGACCTGAAGGTACTGCTCCTGCCCAAGGATGAAAATGATGATAAGAGCGTTGTGGTTGAGATCCGTGCCGGCGCCGGCGGTGAAGAAGCCGCACTTTTTGCCGGAGAACTCTTCCGGATGTATCAGAAGTACGCGGATCATTTTCGATGGAAGACCAATATCACATCCGGAACCGAAACCGGGATCGGCGGGTTCAAGGAAGTGGTCTTTGAAATCAACGGAAAGGGCGCTTATTCTAAGCTGAAATATGAAAGCGGCGTTCATCGTGTACAACGTGTGCCGGAAACGGAATCCGGCGGGCGGATCCATACCTCTACGGCAACCGTGGCCATCATGCCTGAAGCAGAGGATGTGGATGTACAGATCGATGAGAAGGATATCCGTATCGATGTCATGCGCGCTTCCGGAAACGGTGGTCAGTGTGTCAATACCACGGACTCCGCGGTACGTCTGACTCATATTCCTACCGGAATCGTAATCTACAGTCAGACGGAAAAATCCCAGATTCAGAACAGGGCAAAGGCTTTTGCTCTGCTGCGCACCAAGCTGTATGACATCGAACTGCAGAAGGCGCATGACGCTGAAGCGGAGGCGCGCCGCAGCCAGATCGGGACCGGAGACCGTTCCGAGAAGATCCGTACCTATAATTTCCCGCAGGGACGCGTTACAGATCATCGCATCAAGCTCACCAGTTATCAGCTGGAAAATGTACTGAACGGCGACCTGGATGAATTTGTGGAATCCCTGACCGCAGCTGATCAGGCCGCGAAGCTGGCAAATATGGAGGATGCTTCCTGATCGAGGTTTAAAGTAGAGCTGAAAGCACCCTGAAGATGAAAAAAGATAGTGCTGTCATCATTTCTGTTGTAAAATGATGACAGCGTTTTTTTTGACTATGAGCCTGTACAACAGATGGAATACCGGCTTGTGAGAAAACCGGGTTGCTTATTGAGAACGCAGGATTTACAATAAAGTAAGGGGGATGGAAGGTATGGAAAATATATGGATATATATTTCAATCGGAGGCGGAGTTCTTCTTCTGCTCCTCTTCTTTTTTATCTTTCAGTATAACCGCTTCGTACGGCTGGATAAAATGGTGGATGAAGCCTTTTCCACCATGGATATCTATCTCGTAAAGCGTTGGGAGCTGGTCCCGAAGCTGGTGGATACGGTGAAAGGGTATATGGCACATGAAAAGGACACTTTGACGCAGATTACCATGCTTCGGAATCATTCCTATGACGGAATGACGGATTCGGAAAAGATTCGGACGAACACTGTCCTGTCAAAGAATCTGGGACAGGTGGTGGCTGTGGCGGAGCAGTACCCGGAGCTTCGGTCCGGAGAGAATTATCTCCTGCTTTCCCGACAGCTTTACCAGGTGGAGGACGAGATCGCCCAATCCAGAAAGTACTACAATGGAACGGTACGCATGCTGAATACGAAGGTGGAAACCTTTCCGGGAGTCCTTTTTGCACGGCTGTACGGATTTCATTCCCGGGAAATGTACGAGGCCTCTCCGATCCAGCGGGGAGATGTGAAAGTCGGATGACAGGTTTTGAATGATGCTAAGCGATAAGAGAACAGGACAACTTTTTCCGGGGGAATTTCCCTGTAAAGAGGGAGGCTGTTCCGGCTACCGGAATAAGAGGGGTTGGACGAAAAAAATACAGGGGGTTTATATGGACAGAAGTAACCGATACAGATCATGGCACCTGATCCTATTCATGGGACTGTTTACTCTTCTTTGGGGAATCCTTACCCTTCCCATACAGGTAAATGCGGAAGAAGAGCAAAGCACTACACCCAGCCTTATGGAAGAGTTTAAGAACAGGGATTTTGTGATTGATGCCTACGATATCCATATCCACGTGAATGAAAATAACGAGATGGATATCACAGAGAAGCTGACTGTATTTTTCAATAAAGAAAAACATGGGATATACAGAACACTACCTCTGAAGAATACCGTTCGGCGCATGGACGGAACAATGACGAATAACAGGGCCAGGGTGAAGAAGCTTTCCGTCAGCGATGACTATAATACGGAGTATGATAACGGGAATCTTGTGATCCGGATCGGAGATGCCGATGAGACGGTAAAGGGAAAAAAAGAATACACCATCAGTTATACCTATAAGCTGGGACGCGATCCGCTGGAAGGAAAGGATGAGTTTTATTTCAATATTCTGGGCACCGAGTGGACGACGGTGATCGGAAATGTCACCTTCACCATTGAGATGCCCAAGCCCTTTGATGAAAAAATATTGGGCTTTTCTGCCGGATGGGAAAACTCGGCAGACAGTACAGGCGTCAGCTGGAACGTGTCCGGTCAGACCATTACGGGAAATTATAACGGAATCCTGAAATCCGGACAGGCGCTGACGGTTCGTCTGGAACTACAGGAAGGTTACTTTGTGGGTGCAGGTTTGGAGAATCGTGTGCTGGATATTGTCTGCTTCTCCCTTCCCGTCATTTTCCTGATCATTTCACTGATACTCTGGTTTCGCTTTGGCCGGGATGATATGCTTGTGGAAACGGTGGAGTTCTATCCGCCGGAGGGGATTAATAGTCTGGATGCCGGGTATTATTACAAGGGAGAGGTTCATCCGCGGGATGTGACTTCGCTTTTGATCTACCTTGCCAACCAGGGGTATCTGCGTATTGAAGAGACAGAGGAAAAGGAGGTTTTCAAGAAGAAAAAGACCTTTAAGATCATCAGGCTGAGGGAGTACGACGGAAAAGACCCGAATGAAAAGAAGTTTATGAGTGGTCTTTTCTCAGGAGCAAAAGAAGAAAACGGATTCCCCACTGTTACGCCGGGAACACTCTATAACAGTTTCTATAAAACAACAAATCAGATCACGACGAGTGAACAGAAAAAAGCAAGTAAGATTTTTGAGGGGAATACATCGCGTAAATCCGCTCTGATCATGCTGATGATCCTTTTATCCTCCGTATTAATCACCATTCCGCCGGTCTTTACCTATGATCTGCCGGACACGATCTTTGTGATCCTTTTTCCCATTGTCGGATTCGGACTTTTCTTTGCGATCATCCTTGGAGGAAGGGGCAGAGGGCACAGAAAGGGAAAGATTAAAAAGTTATCGATCGGTTCGACCCTTTTGGCAATTGCCATCGGTGGCCTTTTCGGCTTGCTTCCGGTTGCGCTGGTGATCTATCCTCTTCTGCTGGAAAGCACATTTCATATGATTGGTTTTATCGTGGGCTGCGTCTGCATTTTCTTCATGATCATTCTTTTTGTTTATATGCCGAAGAGGACAGCTTACGGTATTGAAATGCTGGGCAGGCTTGAGGGCTTCCGAAACTTCCTGATGGTAGCGGAGAAGGAACAACTGGAGAAGCTGGTGATGCAGGATCCTCAATATTTCTACCGCATTCTCCCTTACACCTATGTGCTGGGGGTTTCAGATACCTGGGTTAAAAAGTTTGAAGAAATACAGATGCAGGCACCGGAATGGTATGTCGGCTCGGTATACAGCATCTACGGTTTCCACGATACCATGGACAGGACCATGGCTACGGCGAGCAGGGCCATGACCTCCAGTCCCCATGAAAGCTCCGGCAGCTACAGCGGAGGCGGATTCAGCGGCGGAGGCTTCTCGGGAGGCGGTTCCGGTGGTGGTGGCGGAGGTGCATGGTAGACATAAAATCAGCTCAAAACCCGCATGGAATAAGGCTCCGGCGGGTTTTTTAAATTTTTTGAAAAAAGTTGTTGACATTCCTTTCGTTCGGTGGTATTATACAAAAGCTGTCGCACGAAAGACATGAAGTTTTGCGGGCCGATAAGTAGAGTGTGCGGCGGTTTTTTATTGCAAATGTTCTTTCACAATTTAATACCATAGCAACCCCGAAAAATTCTTTTCAAAATTATTTTTCGGATGAAAATCCTTTTTAAACAGTAATTACAGGATTGTCAAATCGTTAGCGATTGAAAGATCCAGGGATTACAAACTTTTA
>JAFXZW010000106.1 GCA_017541035.1 Eubacterium sp.
AATACCAGGCAAAAGATGCGGTGCCAAGGTAACAAAACGCAAGAGAAAGCCGGAAATGTTACCTGCGAAAGGTGAAAAAGAGGCGGAGGATGCAGTGCCGGGGTAACAAAACACCGTAAAAAGCCGGAAATGTTACCCGCGAAAGGCGAAAACCAGGCAAAAGATGTAGTGCCAAGGTAACAAAACGCAAGAGAAAGCCGGAAATGTTACCCGCGAAAGGCAAAAGCAATGACTTCACATCTGCAGATGTTTTTCCTTCTGTGTATATAAACGATCAGTCCGAGATATCCGAATCCAGCGTTACAGCAATGTTGTATTCCGGATAGGTGGCACGGAGCATTTCAACGATCTTACAATATTCCTGTTCCCGGTCCGGTGTGGTAAAGCTTATCACCAGATCAAAACGGACATCCTTTGTTTCTTCATTGATGTAAAAGCCATGCATTTGGAGCACATAGGGATTGGCCATGACCATATCGCGGATGGACTCCCTCAGTTGTGCGGATGCGTCTCCCCTGGTGTTATAGGAATAAATTCCGATACCGGTCAGCATGACGTGATGCTTCAGGTATACCTCCTGTTGCAGCTCTCTTTCCAGATGATCGATCTCGTCGGCCCGCATGGTATCGGGAATCTCTACATGGACGGAACCAATCAGTGTGTTCGGACCGTAGCTGTGCAGGATCAGATCGTAAGCACCCTGTACCTGCGGATGCTCCACCAGTGTCTGCTTGATTTCCTTTGAAAGCTCTCCGTCAATCCGTTCACCCAGGATCTGACTCAGGGTGCTGCTCAGAACATCATAGCCGGTTTTGAGGATGAAGAAGGAAATCAGTATACCCAGCCATGCTTCCAGACTGACCTGAAAGATCAGAAAAATGATGGCGGAGATCAGGGTAGAGGTGGAGATCACGGCGTCCATCCGGGCATCCTGTCCGGAGGCGATCAGTGCATCGGACTGCACCCTTTTACCCACACTTTTCACATAGTGGCCCAGTACCAGCTTTACGACAATGGCAACGGACACGATGACCAGCGAAGCCACGCCATAATCCGGCGTTTGGGGTTCGATGATCTTCGTGATGGATTCCTTCAGAGAAACCATACCGGCATAGAGGATGATCAGGGCAATGACCATGGCAGTCAGATATTCGATCCGTCCGTGTCCCAGGGGGTGTTTCTTGTCCGGTTTCTTTCCCGCCAGCTTTGTTCCGATAATGGTGATCAGGGATGAAAGCGCATCGGTCAGATTGTTAACCGCATCCAACACGATGGCGATGGAGTTGGCGATCAGTCCCACACCGGCTTTAAAGCCGGCCAGGGAAACATTTGCCAGAATTCCGATGATACTGGTACGGATGATTTCTTTCTCACGGTTCATAGTTCGCTCCTTTATACAAAACAAAAGGGTCAGAAAATATATTATCACAGTCGTATGAAAAGTCAACGGGGCGCCTGTCTGCGCCTTTTTTATACGGGGCGCCTGTCGGCCCCTTTTTTTATTTTCAGAAGGAAGTATTTGTGCTAAAATAAGAGCAGTCAGCTTTTTTCCGGAAATCAGTACCGGGAATAAGGGCTGTATCAGAATTATCCGGAGGTTAAACCATGCTTGATATCTGTCTGCTGGGCTGCGGCGGAATGATGCCGCTCCCCAATCGGGCGCTGACATCGTTGATGGTACGATATAATGGCAGCACGATCATGATTGACTGCGGGGAGGCAACCCAGCTGACCATTCGACGTCAGGGCTGGAGTTTCAAACCCATCGATGTGTTGCTGGTGACACATTTTCACGCGGATCATATCAGCGGACTTCCCGGACTGCTTCTCACCATGGGAAATGCGGAGCGGACGGAACCCCTTACCATCGTGGGACCGCCGGGTGTGGAGAAGGTGGTGAACAGTCTTCGGGTCATAGCTCCGGAGCTGCCCTTTCCGATCCAATTTGTGGAGCTGCACGAAAAAGAAGAGATCATGAACCTTGTGGGACTGAAGATCACGGCTTTCAAGGTAAATCACAATATTGTCTGCTACGGCTACAGCATGGAACTTGCCCGTAGCGGGAAGTTCGACGTGGAGGCGGCGAAGGGGCTCGGCCTTCCGGTGCAGCTTTGGAATCCCCTGCAAAAGGGGCAGACCGTAACCTATGAAGGAAAGGAATACACCAGTGATATGGTGATGGGGGCAGACCGGAAGGGACTCAAAGTGACCTACTGTACGGACACCCGTCCTGTGCCGACCATTGCGGAGCACGCAAAAGACTCGGATCTTTTCATCTGCGAAGGCATGTACGGCGATGCTGAGGATGCAAAGAAAGCCAGGGAAAAGAAGCACATGACCATGTACGAGGCCGCGGAGCTTGCCCGGGAGGCAGATGTTCAGGAACTGTGGCTCACGCATTTTTCACCGTCCCTCATTAAGCCGAAGATGTACCTTGATAAGGTGCAGGGGATCTTCCCCCACACGGAAATGGGAAAAGACCGAATGACGAAGGTACTGAACTTTGAGGATGAGCAGGATGGATCGCAATGACAGACATTGAGAAAAATATGCACGATACGATGGAAGAGGAGGATACCATGGCAAGAACAAGATTTGCCTTAAGCTGCGCACTGCGGCATATATATTTCAATGATTTCGGTCTGGACCGTACATTTATCATGAAGGACCTGGCATCGCTGGTGATCTATTATTCCGATGAGTCCACACCGTCGGAGATCATTGCCGGATATAGGAGGTTAAATGAGTGGCTGACCAAACTGGAGCTGATCAAGCAGCTTCAGGTCGGAAACGGAGAAGCTTACCTGGAACGGATGCTCACGGAATTGAATGCGATCAACCTTGTGGCATTGATGCGGTTTGTCAAGGAGAAAGCCACGGAAGCCGGGGATCTGACTTTGGAGAAGATCAAGGGCGATAACGAAAAATGGTAGACACTTTCCGGAGGGCATTAACGTTTGCAGGATGCTGTACCGGTTTTGGGACAGGAATAGAAAATGATTGATCAGGCAGTAGTTAAAAATGAAACGATGAACCGCGAAGTAAAGATCCTCGGAATCGAGTCGTCCTGCGACGAGACGGCAGCTGCGGTCGTGGTAAACGGGAGAAAGGTGCTTTCCAATGTGATCTTCTCCCAGGTGCCTCTGCATACGTTATATGGCGGAGTGGTGCCGGAGATCGCGTCCCGTAAGCATATCGAGAAGATCAATCAGGTGATCCGTAAGGCGATGTCGGATGCAGGCTGCGGCTGGGAAGATATCGATGCCATCGCGGTGACCTACGGCCCCGGGCTTGTGGGACCGCTTCTGGTGGGCGTCGGCGCGGCAAAAGCCATTGCGTATGCGAAGCATATTCCTCTGGTGGGGGTGCATCATATCGAAGGGCACATTTCCGCTAATTTCATCGAGCATCCGGAGCTTGTTCCGCCTTTTATGTGTCTTGTGGCATCCGGCGGGCATTCCCACATCGTTCTGGTGGAGGATTACGGAAAATACAGGATCATCGGACAGACTCATGATGACGCGGCAGGAGAGGCCTTTGACAAGGTGGCACGCGCCATCGGTCTCGGTTACCCCGGCGGACCGAAGGTGGATAAGCTGGCACGGGAGGGAGATCCCCACGCCATTGAATTTCCCCGGGCGGTGATCGAAGGATCTCCCTATGATTTCTCCTTCAGCGGTCTGAAATCCGCGGTGCTGAACTATCTGAACGGCTGTGAAATGAAGCACATTTCCTATAATAAGGCTGATGTGGCGGCGTCCTTCCAGCAGGCGGTGATTGATGTCCTGTCGGAACGTGCCGTAAAGGCGGCGAAGGATCATGGCGTAAAGACTTTGGCGCTGGCTGGCGGGGTAGCGGCAAATACCGGGCTGCGGGAGGCCATGAAGGAAAGGGCTGCGGCAGAAGGAATCACATTTGTCTGCCCTTCATTTATTTTTTGTACGGACAATGGCGCCATGATCGGTGCGGCAGGCTATATCGACTATATGCGCGGTATCCGGGATGATCTGACATTGAATGCGGTTCCGGGACTGCCTATCGGAGCAAGATAATCTGGAGGGATAAATGGTATCAGCGATCGTTCTCGCCGGCGGCAGCGGCAGTCGTATGGGAAGCAGTACGGCAAAACAGTATATGGAGCTGGGTGGAGTACCCGTAGTGGTGCATGCTCTGCGTGCCTTCCGACAGGCTCCTGTGGTGGACGAAATAATACTGGTGGTACGTGCGGAGGATCTGGAGTATGCCCGCAGGGAACTGGTGGAGCGGTATGAACTGACAAAGGTAAAGCAGATCGTCTCCGGCGGAAAGGAACGTTTTGATTCGGTATGGAATGGTATCACAGCGTCCGGGACCGGAAAAGCGGAGGACATTCTGATGATCCACGATGGTGCGCGTCCTTTTGTAACGGAGGAAATGATCCGGACATCCGTTATGACCGCCGAAAAGTACGGAGCCTGCACGGCGGCTGTTCCTGCAAAGGATACCATCAAGGTTGTGGATAAAGAGGGCTTCGGCATTGATACACCTGACCGCAGTACCCTGTATCAGGTGCAGACGCCGCAGACTTTCCGAAGAGATGTGATCCTCGCGGCACATGAACATTTCCGGAAGGAGCCCCGTCCGGGGATCACGGATGATACCATGCTGGTGGAAGAATACCTGCAGCAGCGGGTGGCCATGGTTCCGGGAGACTACCGGAATCTGAAGCTCACAACTCCGGAGGATCTGGTGGTGGCGGAGGCTCTGCTTAGCTGCATTCAAAATGATAAAACGGTGATTGGAACCTGCTGATAAGAATGTAACCGACAAGTGAAGGACCTGATTCGAGAGCACTTCTACCTGGAGAGGAGGGGAAAAGGATATGAAACGATTCTTTTTTATTTTTCTTCTTTGTTTCGGCATTCTTCTTCTTGTAGCGCTGGTGTCTGCTTTTGTCGTAAAATTTGATACGGGAGGGTCAACGCAGCCTGCGGAACAGGTAAATGAAGGGTGGCATACCTCTGACGGGCAGGCGGTCAAGCTGGATGATCTTCCGATCAAAGACGGTGCATTCGATGTATTCTACCGCTTTCCGGATTCTCAGGATTTCGGTGAGGATTTCAGTCTGATCAGCACAGACGTACGGTTTACGGTTTTGCTGGATGGGCGCGAGGTGTATACCTATAACCCCGAGATCCTTGCATTCTATGGGACCACATACGGAAATGACATTCATCTCATTTCACTTGCTGACGCGACCTACGGTTCTGTGCTTGAGATAAGAGGAGAGGCTCTGGATACATCCATGTGGGCCGGCTTCCGGCAGGCATATCTTGGATCGGGGAATCTGTATATCCGTCATCTGATCAGGGATGAAATGTGGAAATTCCTGATCTCATTTCTGACCTTTGCAGCCGGGCTTCTGATCACGCTTCTGGGACTCTTTTTCAGCAGAGAGAAGGAGCTGCGGCTGGAAACCATAGCTCTCGGGATTTTTGCTATCACCATCAGCCTGTGGACGGTTACGGGAACGTATATGATCCAGATCATTGCGGGGAATCCGGGGCTTGTCCGTCTTGTGAACTATCTGTCCCTGATGATCCTTCCGGCCAGTGGGATTACGCTGGTGGCATGCCTGACCGGAAGGACAAAAAGCTGGTTTGTTTTCATTATTTACATTATCGGTGCGTTGGATATTATCATGCATTTCGGCGGAATGGTTACGCACACCAAGGACTACCATACGCTGGTACCGGTTACGCATGTTGCTCTTGTGTTGGCTGTACTCTTTGCCATAATCATGTTTTTACAAAGCCTCAGGCGAAAGCCGAAGCAGGGAGAAGAGAAGAACTATACGGTATTGATCGCCTTTGGTATTCTGGTATTTACCGGTCTGATCGATCTCGGGCTGTTTTATTTTACGGATAGTGCTGATATGGCCAGGTTCTCCCGCTTCGGATTGCTGCTTTTCGTGGGTATTCTGGCGGCCCATGAGCTGCATCAGTTTATTGAGATTTCGGAGAAAAGCCATGAGATTGAAGTGATGGACCGTCTTGCCCATATGGATGCACTGACCGGGTTGAAGAACAGGACAAGTCTGAATGAATATGAATTTACTCTGAAGCACGAATCGGAAGGTGTGGCTATCTTCGTAGTGTTTGATATTAATTATCTGAAGAAGGTAAATGATACCTGGGGACATAGCGCCGGAGATGCTTTTATCAGAAACGGAGCGGCAATCATTGAGCAGGGCTTTGGGGAAAAAGGCTGGATCTTCCGGACCGGCGGCGACGAGTTTTTTGCTGTCATTTTCTCTCCTGAAGAAAGGAGAGAACAGGAGCTGCTTGCCTTCTATGCGGAGGGAGAAAAGAAAATGAGCAAGCTCCTGAAAGAACATAATGAAAAGGAAGAATCTCCGATTCCGCTTCAGATTGCCTATGGAATGTCGGTTTACCATTGCCGGCAGCGGAATCTGGAGGAACAGGAACAACTGGCGGACAGTCGTATGTATGAGCATAAAATGTGGTTGAAGCAGGCAGAAGCCGAAGCATAAAATGATGATAGGGTCAAAAGGTCCGGGCGATGCGCTTGCGCAATCAAACGAGACCTTATTTGACCCGCCGAACAAGGCAAAATACCTTTTACCCCAGCATCATAAAATGAGGAACAGACTATCGCATGGCACATATAGTTTTTTGAAATGTCCCAAACAACAAGATATGGGATTATGGAAAATCCGCAGGAAAAGTGCTTGAAAATCCGCGCCAAACGGCCGGATTTTCGTGCATTTTTTCGGAAAAAAAAGAGAAAAAAACAGTTGACATCGATACCCCGTTTTGTTAAGATAGTCAATGCCGCTGATGAAAAGGCGGCATATTTGTGCGCTGCACTGCGTACAAAGCTTACCATTATGAACATGGAGAGATATCGAAGTGGTCATAACGAGGCGGTCTTGAAAACCGTTTGTCCGCAAGGGCGCATGGGTTCGAATCCCATTCTCTCCGCTCGAAGGGTTTTTATTTCAGCCCTTTGCCGAACTGCATAAAGTTATTGATCAGGCGTTTGGAGACTATGGAGAAGTACCCAAGTGGTTGAAGGGGCTCCCCTGGAAAGGGAGTAGGTCGTTAATAGCGGCGCGAGGGTTCAAATCCCTCCTTCTCCGCTCTG
>JAFXZW010000107.1 GCA_017541035.1 Eubacterium sp.
GGAGGGGACACCTCCTACTCGATTATGGACAATAAGGCGGATCAGTTGATGATACAGGGGAGATAATCTGTGCGGGACACCGGTTGTATGCTTTTCTGTATTTCAAACGAGCTTTCCGTAAAATGATTCTCGTGTCCCTATGGGGCACATGATTTATATGGATACTATGGCAGGCCCTGGACTGATGGGTATTGTTGTCCCGATGGGACAACGGCAGCAGCGCAAGTATAAGGGGGAAAATCCAGTGACTATGAATAGATATTTGTCCCGTTTTGATGCCCTCTGCAATTGGTATACTTCTTGTTATACCGAACTCGGTATAACAAAGATTTGCTCGTGAAACGGACCTCTGGAAAAACCTGATCCATTGGATCAGAATTTTGTTGGCAGCGGCAGCGGGGCATGAGATTTAGGCATGTCGGAGCAATGATGAGGAGCTCGAACAGGGAGTAGAAGGAGTAGAACAGGAAAAACACTTGGTTCCAAATCGGTGGTTTCGAAACGTAACTCGATTTGTTGATTATCTCTTTCCGTATGATTATAATCAAAAGTAATCAGAGTCGACGCTGATAAGGAGGAAACCTATGGATAAGACGGATGAGGAAATCCTGGATCTACTGAAAGGAAATGCGCGAATGAGCTTCCAGGAATTGGGGGATCAGATCGGTATGTCCCGTGTGGCTGCGAAGAAGCGAGTGCAGAAGTTGGAGCAGGAGGGTGTGATCCGCGGGTATAATACCTGCATCTATCGAGAGAACCAGTATACGGCTTTTATCGATATCACAACAACTCCGGAAGGTTATTCGAAAGTGCTGCGTTATATCACGGATCGTACGGCCTATATCCGGCAAATATTCAGGACAACGAAGGAGAACCATCTTCATATCGTAGCCATCTCAACTGAAGTAGCGAACCTCAAGTATCTCGTAAAAATGATCCGGAAATCCTGTAAGAATGAAATCAAGGAGATTTCGTGCCATGGGGTAAAGGAAGTGATAATCCTTGTGTTCACAGGCTATTTTTCGTGGTATCACATTAATGACTTGACTGGCTAATGAATGATAGCTATAATAAGGCTAATGAACATTAGCAAAATGGAGGCAGACATATCGACCAAAGAGAAGATACTGGATAAAGCGCAACACGGAACGATACTTGAGGGAAGGTTTCGGACTTCGGGCGGTATGTTTGAAGCAAACGAGATAACACATGCATCGGTATTATATTGGAGGACTTGAACATGAATGAATACATTGCATATTGTGGACTGGACTGTGAGGCTTGCGAAGCTCGTCTGGCAACAATCAATAACGATAATGAGCTGCGGATAAAGGTGTCGAAGGAATGGTCAGAGCTTAATGGAGTGGAGATTACGCCAGAGATGATTAGTTGCTCCGGCTGCCGGATTCCGGGAGTAAAGACAGTGTACTGCGATTCTTTATGTCCTATCAGACAGTGCGCGAGAGAAAAACAGATGGAGACCTGCGGTGGCTGTCCGGAAATGAAATCGTGCGAAAAGGTTGGAGCGATTATCGGAAATAATCCTGATGCTCGTGACAGGCTTGAAAATGCCGGAAGCGTATGATGGCAAATGTAATAACAGGAATAAGAATCCTTGTGAGTGTGGCACTCCTGTTTTGTCCCGTGTTTTCTCTAATCTTTTATGCAATGTATCTGATCGCCGGATTATCTGATATGGCTGATGGGATCGTTGCACGGAAAACAAATTCAGTCAGTGAATTTGGATCGAGATTCGATTCAATCGCTGATTTTGTATTTGTGGCCGTTTGCCTGATAAAGATTCTTCCGGTAATAGATATTCCGATATGGCTGTATGTATGGACGGCGGTTATCTTTTTTGTCAAGATCATCAACATTATATCAGGGTATGCCATGCATAAGAGATTTATTGCTGTGCATACGACAATGAACAAAGTGACGGGTGTGCTGCTTTTCATAGTTCCGTTGACATTATCAATAGTCCCGCTTATATACACGGGAATCCCGATATGTTCGGTAGCGACATTTGCAGCTATTCAGGAAGGACATTTCATAAGGACAGGAAACTGTCAGTAGCTAAAGTGATGGTGAAAGGTTTGAGAAAGGAGGCCTGAAAGGAATGTTTATTGCGGATATGATTGCTCCATGTGGGTTGGACTGCAGCATCTGCAAGCGTGCACTGGCCGAGACCGACCCCTGTGCCGGATGTCGTGGTCCCAACGATAACAAACCGGAATTTTGTTCAGAGAGATGCGGTATCATTCTGTGCAAAAAGAGAAAGTCAAACGGGTATTCGTTCTGCGATGAGTGTCCGGATTTTCCCTGCGCCGACGTCATGGAAAAGGAGACCCGCTACGGATCGCAGTACCCGCTTTGCGAATCCCCGCTGGAGAATCTGCGGTTTATCCGGGAGTCGGGGATGGCCGATTTTCTGGAACACGAGCGGAAGCAGTGGACCTGTTCTGTCTGCGGGGGCGTCATCTGTGTCCACACAGGTGTGTGTAGTGGTTGTGGTCGGCAGTACGCCGGTTCAACGGAGAACTGATATGCAAAAAGGAAGATTAGAATGCGGGAGATCACATTTTCAAAAGCGAACGAACAGCATTTGAAGGATTGCAGGGACGCACTCTGTCGGTCAACGCTCGGCGAAAGATACTTTTCTTCGCAGGGAAGCGCGGAAGAAGCAATCCTTGAAGGAATCCGCCAGGAGAATTTGTATGTGGCATTCATCGGTGAAGAATGCGTTGGCTTTACATATATCATTCCCAAAGGAGCGTTTCACAGTTTCCCATACCTGCACATCATCGCCGTGAAGGAAGAATATCGGGACAGGGGGATCGGCAAGGCTCTGCTGGATTATTCTGAAAACATTGTATGTGAAGCGGCAGACAAATTATTCCTTGTTGTCGCGGATTATAATCCGGACGCAAAGCGGTTCTATGAAAGAAACGGTTATCAGCAAGTTGGGGAAATTCCAAACCTGTATCGTCCCGGGGTCACAGAATACATGATGGAAAAAGACCTGCAAAAGAAATTGCTTTTCTAATTGAATAAAAAGGGTGGAATACATGCTGAACAAAGACGATTTATTTGGCTTTCTTAAAGAGGCCGGGATCAAACATGATGATAAGTTGACTATTCACTGTTCGCTTCGATCGATTGGTAAGATCTATAAAGGAGCGGATGGTTTGATTGATGCATTTATTGAATACCTGAAAGATGGTTTGTTTCTTGTTCCGACGCACACTTGGGATAAGGTATGCAAAGCGACTCCCTGTTACGATGTAAGATCGACAGTACCGGATATCGGAAAGCTTGCTGAGGTCGCAGCTTTTCGAAAAGATGGTGTGCGTTCTCTGCATCCGACTCATTCTATGGTGGCTTTCGGAAAAGAGGCAGAATCGTTTGTAAAGGGTGAGGAGAAGTGTGCTTCTCCAGCACCTGTTGGGAGTTGTATAAGCCGCCTTTACGAAGAAGGCGGAAAAGTTCTCTTGATTGGTGTCGGACATGAGAGGAATACATTTCTTCACTCAGTGGATGAACGTCTGAATATTCCGGACCGTTTAAATCCGGACCCCTTCGTGATCACGATTATCAATCATGAGGGAAAGCAAATGAAATCTCCACCGTTTCATTCGCACTTTACAGCGGCTTCCGACTGTTGTGTCTCCGAATATTACCCGAACTATAAGGAGGCGCTTGAGTATAAAGGTGCAGTTGCATATTCGAAACTCGGGAATGCGATGGTGTATGTGTGTGACTGCATAAAAATGACAGATACACTAAAGACAATATGGGAAAGGGCAGATAGGGATCTATGCTTATCGGCAGAACCGATTCCAAAAGAACTATATGAATGATAAGGCGGATCAAAGACATGAGATCAATCGTCTCACATACAGTGGTGGCTGCGAGATCATGTATTGCCGATCAACCGACCGGGATAAGACAGACATGTGTACGCTGTGAGAGAGTAGATTGATTCGATTTGCAAACTGAAGGAAATCGTAGGTATAGGACAGATTTGACCAGGAAATGACAGGATGTTCCCTTCCTGATCAGATATACTGATCGTGTCAAGGACAGGAAAGGTTGTTAGCAACGACCGGAACGGAGTGGAGACCGGATAAGATGGAGTGGCTTACCAGCATTCGTACAGCAATCGACTATATGGAAGAGCATCTGAAAGATAACATCAGTGCGCAGGATGTAGCGGATCAGGTGTATTTGTCGCCGTTCTTTCTTCAGAGGGGATTCTCTTTGATGACCGGATATGGAATCGGGGAGTATATCAGAAACCGCAGGCTGTATCAGGCGGCATTGGATCTGAAGGAGACGGATGATAAAGTGATTGACATTGCATTTCGGTACGGATATGAAACGCCGGAGAGCTTCACAAAGGCATTCTCCCGCTTTCATGGCGTAACACCATCACAGGTCCGTGATAGTGCGACCGTGAGGACGTTCCTTCCGCTGACAGTAAAACTACAGATTCAAGGAGGCGATCAAATGAATTGCAAAATCACAACAATGTTCCCGTTTAAGGTTATCGGTTTTCAAAAGGTTTTTGACAACGAGACCGCTTATCAGGAAATCCCGAAGTTCTGGGACGAGATCTGCGAGAAGTATGCGGCAAATGTTTATGCCGGAAATGCCCCGGCAAATCCTTATGAAAAAGCTATCATGGAGAACTGCATCGGTGAGTACGGTGTCTGCATCGACGATATCGGAGAGGGAAAGTTCCGTTATCTTGTGGCCGGTAAGTATACAGGAGGGGAAGTTCCCGAAGGAATGGTGGTCTATGAGTTCCCAGGAGGTGATTGGGCTGTATTTGACTGCATTGGCCCGATCCCGGAGGCATTGCAGAGCCTGAATACGCAGATTTTCAAAGAGTGGCTTCCGGGTAATCCGGACTATGAGCTTTGCGGGAATGCATCGGCAGAGTGGTATGACTGTATAAATGGTGAAAAGACAGATGAAGATTACCACAGCGCGATCTGGATTCCGGTGAAGAAGAAAGATTGAAACCAGATGAATCCCCGTCTTCCTCTGTAAAGAGCTGATTCCGGGATGGCTGGTTGATGTGACCGCTGACGGCTCCTTTTTTTGTCTGTCGGCGGTCTTTTCTCATGGAAAAAAGATTCACTGCTAAAATAAACATGCATTGTGGCGATGTCTGAAGGAACTCGGATATGATGAGGTGGATGCGTTCAATACACCATTGCCGAATGGTAAATATCTGTTACGGATCGATTTTGCGAAACCGCGGGGAAGATAAAAGGGTATAATTCTGGGGTTCAAAACTTGAAGTTTTGAACCCCATTCTATACCTTTTGGATACCAAAATATACCTTTTTATGCTAAAATATGCCACGATAGGGTTTTGAAAACCCTTGAAAATACAAGGAAACTGAGGAAAACAAAGGATGATAAAAGTACTGTTCGTATGCCACGGCAACATCTGCCGTTCTCCCATGGCGGAATTTGTGTTGAAGGATATGGTGCGGAAAAAGGGGATAGAGGATCACTTTCATATCGAGTCCCGTGCGACGCATACGGATGAGATCTGGGGTGGAAAGGGGAATCCGGTATATCCGCCTGCCAGGGAAAAACTTGCGGAGCATGGTATATCCTGTAAGGGAAAGACAGCGCAGTTGCTTACGAAGCAAGACTACAGGGATTATGACTATATCATTGGGATGGATCGGGAGAATATGCGTTGGATCGAGCGGATCCTGGGCGGGGATCCCGAGGGAAAAGCGTCCATGCTGATGGATTATACAGATCGACCGGGGAGTGTTGCGGATCCATGGTATACCGGGGATTTTGATGCAACCTGGCGGGATGTGGAAGAGGGATGCAGTGGATTTCTTGATCATTTGATGGAGCTATAGAATATCGTCGAAAAATGAAGTATACTACGAATGTGATGGTTTTGTCAGAGAGGATGGTCAATGTCACCGGAATGAGGAAGGGTCTTTATTAAATGAAAGATTTCTTTGGAAATATGATTCAAAAACCGCATATGGTCCGCAGGCTTATTCTTTGCTTTATCTCGGTGTGTATGATGGGCTTTTGCGTGTACTGGATGGATCGTCTGGCCTGGGGTACGGATCCTTGCACAGTGACGAATCTTGCATTGGCTGCAAAAGTCGGGCTTTCCCTTGGTAATCTGCAGGCCATCGTAAATACGCTGATGTTCGTCATTGTGTTCTGGCGGGATAAAAAGCAGATTGGATTTGGAACGGTATTTAATATGTTTCTGGTAGGGTACTCCTATAACTTTATGGGATTTCTCATGGAGAAGCGGGGGGTAGATTATCATTTCCCAACGGTGGAGTTTGGAGAGAGGTTCGTATTCTCGGATTTTATGCTGAATCTTGGGGCATGTGTGGGGTTGCTGATCATTTTCGTTTTTTTCGTAAGCATTTATATGTCTGTGGAGCTTGGGACTGCTCCCTACGATGCCTTATCAAAAATCATCGCGGATTCACAGAAACGTTTTTCTTTTCGCACGATCCGGATCTTCTGGGATGTTGGTTTTACCCTTACCGGGTATCTGCTTGGCGGAACCGTTGGGCTGGTGACTATCGTTATGGCATTTTCCATCGGACCGATGATCGCGTGGATGGGAAAAAGGATCCGGAAATATCTGGATTGAGAATATGTATGAACCGCAAAGGCTTTGATACCACGAACCGGTCGGAGTAAATGAGCCGGGAAATGAAAGAGGATCCCGGGCGGTCCCGTTAAGAAAGGAGGCGCCGATGGAACAGAAAAGTAAAATGCTTCGCCATCGGTATGCTGCAGTGAGGACGGCAGGGGGGGAACCGGTCAGCTATGGTGGAAATCAAGCCTGGCTTTTCGACGCTGATCAGAGAGCCTTTGGATGCGGACTGATCGCAGCAGCGGACATCCTGCGCTATCTGGGAGGTGCTCCCGCTGAACTGGAGAAGGAAAAATATCTGGAAGAGATAAATACGCTGGCAGGTCATTTCCACCTGCGTGGAAAGCTGGGGATCAACGGATTCGGCTTGGCAAGGGGCATGAACAAAGCCTTTCGGAAATCGGGGTTTCCTTATCGCGCAAAATGGTCTGTCGGAAGGAGAAGGCTTATGAGACGTCTTTCCGAGATGTTGGAATCGGATATCCCTGTTTTACTGTCAGTCGGCCCCGGATTTTTTCACAAGGAGGAGCGGCTTCCACTCTACCGGAAGCAGGCGGACGGAACCTTTCAAAGGGTGTCTTCCATGCGGGACCATTATGTGGTGGTGACAGGATGGGAGAGACCGGAGAAAGGTGAACCGGGGCAGGAAGATTTCGGAATGCTCAGAATCTCCTCCTGGGGAGAAATGTACTACATTTCCTTTGACGAGTATCTCGGACATGTGAAGAAATATGATAACTTTCTGTTCAGCAGTATCCTGTATATCCGGGCATACGGGTAGTTACGAAGCATTGTACACGGAACGAAGGAAGCCCGGCAGGGTGAGGTTAGACTATTGGTTGCAGGTTGTGGTATGATGAGAGAGACGCATATTCTTCTGATCCTGACAGGGGGAACCATCGGAACCTGTCAGGATGAGGACGGAAAAAGAAGACTTGCCGGAGCAGACGGGGAACCGTTGCTGATCCGGGCGTTAAAGGAACGGGAGCCGGGGATACCCTTTCGGGTGACGATACGAGTTCCTTATCAGGTACTCAGTGAACATATGACACTTTCCCATCTTTCGAAGCTGGCGGAGTGTCTTCGGAGCGAAGATCTGACGAAGTATGACGGCGTTTGTATCACTCATGGTTCGGATACGCTTGCCTATACGGCGGCTTTCCTCGGAGAACTGATGCGGGGCTGCCCGGTTCCGGTATTTCTGCTGGCGGCGCAGCGCCCTATTTCCGACCCGGAAAGCAATGGGGTTGAAAACACCATTGCGGCACTGAAGCTGATCGGAAGGTACAAAGGCAGGATAGGCAGCTCCGGATCGGAAGGGGAGGTGGCTTTTTCTTCCCAGGTTGATGCTTTCGGTGGAAATGAAGCACCGGTGTTCATCGCCTACCGAAATACGGACGGGCATATGTATCTTCACAGAGGTGAGGAGCTTCGCCAGTGTGAGCCTGGGACGGATGATTTCTTCAGTCGGGGCATGCAGAGGATTGATTCCTGTGGGTGGCCCGGCTCCGGAGAAAAGGCGGATTTGGAGGATACGGATAAGGAAGAAGGGGGAATTCCCGGGGATTGGAGAGTTCCGGAGCTTACGCTCCGGCCGGATGTGCTCCTTATTCATCCCTATGTAGGGATCCGCTATGACTGCATTTCACTTACCGGTATCCGTGCGGTGTTGCATACGCTTTACCACTCTTCGACAGCACCGCAGGAATTGACCGGGTTCCTGGACCGATGCGGAAGGGAAGGCGTCAAATGCTATATTCTTCCCTGTGATCCCGGGAATTATCACTATGAGACGACAGCTGAACTGCTGGAGCATGGGGCGATCCCCGTTATGGAAATGAGTGAGGAAAGTGCCTTTTTCAAGGCGCTTTTCGGAAGATTGTGATGCATCTGTGGTTATGTCTGACTGTAAACGAAGTAACTGTTAATCATCCGCCATATGGGGATGGTCAGTTCAAGAATGGGAGGGAATATATGGATATTCAGGCGATTATGGATAAAATGACACTTGAGGATAAGGCAAGGATCGTGGCAGGACGCGGCTTCTGGCACACGCAGGCGATACAGGATGTGCCTGAGATCCAGGTAAGCGATGGTCCTCACGGACTCAGAAAGATAAATGAAATTCCGGAACTGGAGAAGAGTGAAACCATCACTGCTGTTTGTTTTCCGGCAGCCTGTGCCACATCAGCGTCCTTCGATACGGAGCTGATGGAGGAAATGGGCCATGTTCTGGGAAAGGAGTGTCAGGCTGAAAATGTAGGCGTGATCCTGGGGCCGGCTGTGAATATCAAACGCTCTCCCCTTTGCGGACGTAATTTCGAATACATTTCCGAAGATCCTTATGTGGCTGGAAAGCTTTCCGCAGCACTGATCCGTGGCGTACAGGCGGAAAATGTGGGTACTTCCATCAAACACTTTGCTGCGAATAATCAGGAGTTTGAGCGTATGTACGGAAGCTCCGAGGTAGATGAAAGAACACTTCGGGAGATTTATTTTCCGGCTTTTGAGATTGCTGTAAAGGAAGCGCAGCCCTGGACGGTAATGTGCTCCTATAACCGGATCAACGGAACCTATTCCTCCGAGAATTCCTGGCTTCTTACGGATGTGCTGCGGAAGGACTGGGGATTTGACGGCCTCGTTATGTCCGACTGGGGTGCCGTTTCCGACCGGATCGCAGGTATCGCGGCCGGACTGGATCTGGAAATGCCAGGCTCCAACGGGGTAAATGAGTCCATGATCTGTAAGGCCGTGGAGGATGGAACCTTATCGGAAGAAGCATTGGATGCTGCGGTGAAAAATGTACTTTGCCTGGTAGAGCGGTTTATCGAGAATCGTCAGGCGGAGACCTTTGACCGGGAGGCGGATCATGCGGAAGCGGTTCGGATCGCCAAAGAGTGTATCGTTCTTCTGAAAAATGAGGAAAATGTACTTCCTCTTGCGAAAGAGGAACAGGTGGCTCTGATCGGCGGATTTGCGGAGAATCCGCGTTATCAGGGTGGCGGCAGTTCCCATATCGAAAGCTATCATGTGGTATCCGCTCTTTCGCTTGCCGAGAGATACGGACATTTCTCCTATAACCGTGGGTTCTCCGATACGGAGGATATTTACGAAGAGGAGCTTCAGGCAGAAGCAATCGCCGCAGCGGAGAAGGCAGATAAGATCGTAGTTTTTGCCGGACTGCCGGATATCTTTGAGTCAGAAGGATATGACAGAGATCATATGCAGCTTCCGGCTTGCCAGAACCGTTTGATCGAGCAGCTGGTAAAGACGGGAAAGCCGGTAATCGTGGTGCTTCACAACGGTTCACCTGTAGAGCTTCCCTGGGCGGATGATGTGGCCGGGATCGTGGAGGCTTATCTGGGGGGTGAAGGAATCGGAGAGGCTGTGATGGATGTGCTTTACGGCCGCCACAATCCCTCGGGCAAGCTGGCAGAGAGTTTTCCCCTGAAGCTGTCCGATAATCCCAGTTACCTGAATTTCCCGGGAACAGCGTATAAGGTGAATTATGCTGAGGGTATTTTCGTGGGATACCGCTATTATGATACAAAGCAGATGGACGTTCGTTTCCCCTTCGGCTTCGGTCTTTCCTATACGAATTACCGGTACAGTAATCTGAAGATCAGCAGAGACAGCTTTACGGCGGAAGAGGGTGTTACGGTTTCTGTGGATGTGACAAATATCGGAGATCGTGCCGGCAAGGAAACGGTTCAGCTTTATGTATCCGACAAAACCGGAAGTACCATTCGACCGGTGCATGAACTGAAGGGCTTCTGTAAGCTGGCTCTGGAACCCGGGGAAACGAAGACGGCAAAGTTTACGCTGGATAAAAGAGCCTTTGCCTGGTATGATACGGAAAGTGCCGACTGGTACGCAGCGAACGGCTCCTATGTGATCGAGGTGGGCAGATCTTCCCGACAGATCGAATACACCGCGGAGGTGCATATCATCGGAAGCAAGGTAAAGCCTCCTGTCATCACACCGGACGTGCAGATCGGTGATCTGCTGAAAAATCCCTACACCAGGGAATTCACTTTACAACGTCTGAAAAAATACATGGACCGGTTCCATCAGAGTGACAGTGAGACGGAGGAAATGGTGGAGGCCGTTGTTCGATTCATGCCGCTTCGGGCGCTCCGCAGTTTCCAGTATATTTCAAATGAAGAGGTGGAGCAGATATGCGAGGATCTGAAGAAGTGTATTGAGGAGAAGATGGAGTAAGGAAGTGACACCTGTATATTAAAATGTCATCCCGGGCGAATGCGGGGGATCTCCTCAGGTGAAAAGGGAGTTCCCTCACATCCGCTCGGGATGAAAGGTGAAAATTACGTATTTTTGTTTGCAGTGCGTCGTCCGCGGTAATCGGAGAACTTTCCTTTCAGTCGGGAAAATGAGAAGGTGTCCTTATATTTCGCAAAGAAGGCTCCCATGGAGAGAGACTTGAGTTCAAAGGGACGGAAGAAATGATCCTCTTCTTTGGCAGATTTCCGTACTTCGTTGATCTTCCCCCTGAAAGCGGTGAAGAGGACAACGATGTTGTGTTCCTTTGCCAGCGCTTTTACGAGATGAAAGAATCTGATGGTGTGCAGGAAATCGATCACGAAGATCACAAAGAAAGCGATGATGGCGATATTGTAGCCCGGCAGATCCGTTACGAAATCCAGCACCTTCAGCATGGGTTTGTGCACGATGAAATAATAGATCGCGCAGATGATGCCCCAGAAAAAGGTGTACAGCGGGCAGATAATGCCACGGAAGTTGAACCGGTTATCCGAGTAATCCCAGAGCCGCATATTCAGCTTGAGGATGAAGATATATCCTGTGATCAGCTCGATGATGGTCATGACCAGTACCATCAGCAGCAGTACCAGGATCTTCGTGCCCCAGCCCTCCGGATCCAAGCCCGGAAATGTGATGAAGGACATCACATACAGGATGGAGAGTCCGGTACCGTAGAGCGGAAGCCACGGCCCCCTGAGGAACCCGGGATTCACCCATTTCTTCGTCTGGCCGATGGACGGCACAAAATGGCGGTAGAAGAATTCGATGATCCACCCGCCGATACAGCCGAAGATAAAGATAAATGCAATTCGTTGTAGAAATTCAATCATAAAGAACCTGTTCATTCATAATCACTGATAAAATGATGCTGGGGTCAAAAGGTATTTTGCCCCCAGCTGATGATTCGCAGCACGCACACTACGTGTGCAATGTGCTGCGAGAACACTCACGGCTCCCGTCATTTTGCTGCGCAAAATGACTACGCCATTCGTGTTCGGCGGGTCAAATAAGGTCTCGTGCGAATGCGCAAGCGCATCGCACGGACCTTTTGACCCTATCATCATATAATAAGACCGGAATGAGTCAATGCTGAGACATTCCGGCAATGGATAGCGAATAACGGGAATCGAACCCGCATTTCCTGCTTGGGAAGCAGACGTGTTGCCATTACACCATATTCGCAGGCAGATTTTTAAGACTTTACTATTTTAACACAAAATAGGAAAATGTCCACCTTTTTCTGAAAAAGATGAAATGAGCAAAAAGGTGCGAGAGAAGAAAGATAGAAATCGGAGAGTAAAAATGCTTTTTTACATTTATGTATGCATCAGTCTGTGCGGAAGCGGCGTAATCCTCTGGTTGCAGGGGGCGAAGAATGTTCCGGTGGGAATACTGCTTTTTATCCTTTATTTCATCGGCATTTATATCCTCTGTTTTCTGTTTCATCTGCTGGTTTTTGCCATCGGAGGATATACCATCCATGTGGACCGGCTTCCGAAGACGATCCATACCTTTTACCGCTGGTACGGATTTGAAACGCTGAAGGTTTTCATGAAGAGCCTGCATATACGTATCCATATTCACGGTTTGGAAAATATGCCGGAGAAGGGGACCCCCTTCCTGCTGGTGGGGAATCACCGCAGTATATTTGATCCGATGATCGGCATGGCTTATCTTGTCGACTGGGACCTGGCCTATGTATCCAAGCAGGAAAATCTGGCGATCCCTTTTGTGGGACGTTATATTGCAGCGGTAGGATGTCTCCCGTTGGACCGGGAGAACCCGAAGAATGCTGTCCGGACCATTAAACAGGCAGCGGAGAATATCCGCAGCGGCTATGCAAATTACGGAATCTATCCGGAGGGTGGGGAGAATAAGACGAACCAGCCGATGCTTCCCTTCCGGAACGGAGCCTTCAAGATCGCAAAGGATGCGGGTTGCCAGATTATTCTTACTACGGTGCGCAATTCGGATCATATCTTCCGGAGGGCCTTTACTTTTCGACCGATCCATATCGATTGGGATATTCTGGGAACCATCCCTGCGGAGGAAGTAAAAGCCTGCAAGACAAATGAAATCTCAGAAAGGGCATTTCAGGTGATGAATGCCTTTCTCACGGAAAATCCGGATCCCATTTACCATTAAGCAGGAATCAGCTTTTCATTTAAAGAGGACGGCCTTTGATGATAATGTGCAAGTTTATCATCAAAGGCCGTCCCTTTCTTACAGACGATGGATCACTGGAATGAAAGAGTGATGGTTTTATTTACATTGTTCAGAATGGTGCTTCCGTCTTCAATCGTAAGCTCCGCACCTTCTGCGGATGCAGCAACGGTATTTACCAGCACGATCCTTGCCGGGGTTTCTCCCTCAACGGATATGACGATCTTTTCACCGGTCTTCACGGCGGAGACAGTCAGTTTCTTTTCTTTTTCCATGCTGTAAACCACTGCTTCCGCCCGGTTTGTCAGACCGAAGATCTTTACGGTACAGTTTTTCGCATAATCATATTCCGGTCCGTCATCCTCTGCCCCGAAGCAGATGATACTGTTCGGACGTGCCAGGATGGGCATTTCCGTGTAACCAACGGTTTTCTTCACCCAGCCGCCTGCCGGATAGGATTCCCCGGTGACGATGTCAGTCCAGACGTCATCATTATCCACCTTCGGAAGATAGAACTCTGCAATACTGTCTGCATTGAAGACAGGCGCTACAAGCAGATCATCCCCCAGCATGTACTGTTTATCCAGGTACTGACACATCTTATCGGCTGTATAGGAGATAACCATGGATCGCATGGAGGGGATTCCCTCTTCATGAGCTGTCAGGGCGGTTCTCCAGATATAGGGCATCAGTCTGGCTTTCAGGCGGGTGTAGAAACGTACCACATCCACTGCTTCCTCATCATAAGCCCAGGGCACACGATAGGAAGTGCTGCCATGCAGGCGGCTATGAGAGGACATCAGGCCAAAGGCTGCCCAGCGCTTATATACATCCGGCGTAGAGGTATTCTCAAATCCTCCGATATCATGGCTCCAATAACCGAAACCGGACATTTGAAGGGAGAGTCCGCCGCGCAGGGACTGTTCCATGGATTCATAATCCGACCAGCAGTCGCCTCCCCAGTGAACAGGGAACTTCTGTCCTCCAACGGTAGCGGATCGCGCAAAGAGGACGGCCTGGTCTTTACCCTTCATTTCCTCCAGAACTTCATAAACAGCCTGGTTGTACTGGTATGTATAATAATTATGCATCTTCCGCGGATGTTTTCCGGATGCGTAAACGGCATCTACGGGAATACGCTCGCCGAAATCGGTCTTAAAGCAGTCAACGCCCATTTTTACCATGGCGCGCAGCTTATCCTGGTACCATTTCTTTGCTTCGGGATTGGAGAAATCAACAATAGCCATGCCGGGCTGCCACATATCCCACTGCCATACCGCACCATTGGGGCGTTTCAGGAAGTAGCCCTTCTCCATACCCTCATCAAACATGGCGGTATCCTGAGCGATATACGGATTGATCCAGACACAGACGGAAAGGCCTTTCTCATGGATACGGCGGAGCATACCCTCCGGATCCGGGAAAACGCGCTCATCCCACACGAAATCCGTCCAGTGGAAATCCTTCATCCAGAAGCAGTCAAAGTGGAAAACCCGGAGAGGGATGCCCCTGTCAAGCATGCCGTTGACAAAGGACATCACCGTCTCCTCATCGTAACTTGTGGTAAAGGAAGTGGAGAGCCAAAGCCCGAAGGACCACACCGGCGGAAGGGAGGGCTTCCCCGTAATGTCAGTATACCTTCTGAGCACATCCTTCATATCCGGTCCATCAATGAAGAAATAATCCAGCTCTTCTCCCGGTACCGTAAATCCTACTTTATTTACAATTTCCGAACAAACCTCAAAGGAGACCTTATCCGGGGAATTCACAAATACTCCGTATCCTTTATTGGAAAGATAAAACGGAATGTTCTTATAACCCAGATCCGTTGCGGTTCCACCGTCTTCGTTCCAGATATCAACGGTCTGTCCGTTACGAATGAAGGGGGTAAATTTTTCGCCGAATCCGTAGAACAGTTCTCCTACGCCGCAGCTCAGCTGCTGGCGCATATACATATCATCATCACTGCTCTTGACATAGGCATCCCCCAGCCAGTTGGTCTTCACGTAGGCCAGATCTCTCCAACCGCTTTTTGAGATAACCTTTCCATCCCGGATATATTCCATCAGAAAATTCTTCTTATTCACGCGAAGAGACAGGCCTCCGCTTATTACAGTAAGTGCCTCATCCGTATTTTCTACTTTCATCGACGCAGAGGTCTCGTCCAGATTCAGTTCAAATTCCGGCGTATCCGGAAGAGTACCCTTATAGTGATAGGTCTTCACACGAATCACTCCCTCAGCGGGAGCAGAGATTTCCAGGGTAAGATTTACACCGCCCAGCGTGTCACCTCTGTGATTGATCTTATGGGTGGGTGCGATCAGTTTAACATATCCTTTTTTTTCTTCGGTGAAGTAAACCTCCGCCGGCGAAAAAAGTCCGACACCTTCCTTCTGTATCCAACATCCGTTACTGAACTTCATTTTAATCCTCCCGAAAAAGCCACCCTGGCTATGATAAATGGTACCTTTATTCTGTGCGATTTTCCTTCGGAGAACAACCTAAGATATTTGAACAGAAATACCAAAAGAATCACAAAAAAAGGACCGAAATCCGTTATGGATTTCGGCCCATGCAGCGGAGACGGAGGGATTCGAACCCTCGTGCCGGTTGCCCGGCAAACTGATTTCGAGTCAGCCCCGTTATGACCACTTCGATACGTCTCCAGTATGTGTCCGGAACCGGCCGGACACCTTGCATAGTTTAGCAGATTTCCTCAAAGGTGTCAATGAGGTTGTCGGCCACTTCTTTTATGACAGAGTTGTGATCAGGTGATCGGCTCCATAAACTTATTGAGATAATAGATTTCCAGCGTCTTGTACTCTTCGCTTTCCGGATCCAGAGCGTGTCCGTGCAGGGCATCGAATTTTTTATCGCCGCCGCGTACACGCTGAACAACCTGAAGGGAAATATTGTTGGCATGGGAAGCAATTCGTTCCAGACACTGGATCAGATCGAACAGGGCTACACCGGAATCCACATTGCAGCTTCCGTCGGTGAGCCGGGCAACGTGATGTTCCTGGATCAGTACGCGCATCTGCTTGATAGCTCTGTAGAGGGGCTCGACCCGGACGGCTTTTTTCTCATCGTCATCCCGGAAGGAATCCCGCATGGTGGCAAGCGCATGCTTGGTAGCGGACATGATGGAGGTAAGCTCATTGACAGCGGCAGGCGTGAAGGACAGCTTCCGCTCCTCCATGTTCTGGATCACGAAGGCCATGTTCACGCAGTAGTCACCGATCCGCTCAAAGTCACTTATGGAATTGAGGATCTCCGTCATGATCAGCCGGTTATCCGGCGTGAGCTTCCGGCGGTCGATCCGGAGGATGTAGTCGGAAAGAGCTGTTTCAGCCTTGTCGATAAAGTCTTCATTTTCCATCAGCTGTCGGAACTGGTCTTCTTTGAAATCAATCATGAGGTCTACGGTGAGATAATAATTATCATGGATTCGGTTCCCCATGCTTCCGATAACCTTTCGGCATGCGGAAAGCGCGATCCCGGGGGTGCTCAGCAGCCTGTCATCCAGAACACGGAGTTCATTTTCTCCGGTATCTTCATCCTTATCCCTTGTGATCCTGGCAGAAAGCTTGGAGACCCAGTCGGAGAAGGGGAGGAGAACGAGGGCGGTTACTGTATTCAGAAGAAGATGCAGGTTTGCGATATTTCCGCGGTTGACTACTTCAGACAGGAAAGCGGGTTTGACCTGATAAACGAGAATACAGAGGAGGACAGTAAAGAGAATGGAACCGATGATATTGAAGAGAAGGTAGCAGATTCCCACCCGCTTTGCCTTCTTTCTGGCACCGATACTTCCGAGTATGATGGTGAAGCATTTCCCCAGATTCTGTCCGATCAGCATGGGAAAAGTGATCCCGTAGGTGATGGAGCCCGTGGCGGAAAGAGCCTGCAGAATTCCAACAAAGGCACTGGAGCTTTGGATCAGTGCACAGAGAAGGAACCCGGTAAGGATTCCGAGGAAGGGATTGGAGAAGGATGTGAAAAGCGCCTGGAATTCCGGATCTGACTTTAGGGGGGCAAAGACCTCTTCCATATAGGTCATGCCCGTAAAAAGGATACCCAGACCCAGAAGGATTCCCGCAATGTTCTTGGAGCGGTTTTTTTTGGTGCGAATGGTTACGACAGCGCCAATGGCGATCAGAAGAGGGGCAAAGGAGGAGGGCTTCAAAAGCTGCAGAAAAATACCGCCCCCTCCGAGATCTCCCAGACGGAGCAGCTGAGCTGTCACACAGCTGCCGATATTTGCGCCGAAAACAACAGGTACAGCCTGACTGACCTTCATCATGCCTGCGCTGACGAAGCCGATCAGCATGATAGTGGTTGCAGAGGAGCTCTGAATGATACCGGTCACAGCGAGGCCGAGTCCGAAGCCCTTCAGGATCCCGACGGCCTTTTTCTTGCTGGTTGTAAGCTTCTGCAGGATGCGTTCCATGCCGTTACCGGCAAGGCGTTCCAGAGACTGTCCCATGTAGCTCATGCCAAAGAGGAAAAGTCCAACGCCGCCGAATAGTTCTAAAATGTCAATAACGTCCATAAAGCCTCGCGAAATAAGATTTCAGTCTGATAAAACCATTTATTCGGTGACAACCCCGCAGACCTTGGTGATCGCGCGGGGAAGGGCATCCCGGGAGTTGTTCCAGGGTTTATCCGCATTTCGATGATCGAATTTATCAATAAACCAGGAGAGGTCACCGTTTACCCTCTCCATTCCGTCAAAGAATACCTGATTCAGGATCTGAAGAAAATGCTCCTGATCCGCTTTTCCAAGCCGGGCTCCGGCTTCTTCATAGAGCCGTCCGTAGTGTGTAAGGCAGAAGCCTTTAGAGGACTTTACCTTTTCCTGAAAAGAGGAGTCTTTTTTCCACAGATGAAAGAAGGTATCGATATACCGGTCAAAAACCGGCGTGATCCTCTGACACACGAAGCAGGTACCCTCTACCTTATGAATCAGCTCGGTGACAGGTGACTCTGTCTTCTTTTTCCCAAAAAGACCGCCCTTCTCACCCGGCCCCTTGGCAGCGGCGTCCTTCAGTTCCTTTACCTGTCGGGTAATGTGGGTATTCAGCATAAGAGCCAGCCCCAGACGGTTTTTCTCCGCATAAAGTCTGCGGATGTGTGTGGGACAGAAGCCCAGACGATCAGTCACTTCCCGGTTATCGTCCTCCATGTAGCTGGGCCCCAGTGTAAAATCAATGGCGTCCTGCTCCAGCCCACAGAACATTTTACAGAAAGGGCACTCCGCGTCGGATTCGTATGCCTCATTTACAGGTATTGTGAAAAGCTGTTCCGCCATGGCGTTCCTCCCTGTCGGTGATCGTGGTTTATTCAAAGTGTCCTGCGCTTAGCGCATCGCACGGACCTTTTGGCCCTGTTATCATATTATAGCGAAACTCTGTCAGGAATGCAATTTTGAGATGAAGAGTTTTTTCGCGCCGTGATTTGTGATATACTGAAAAACCGGAATTCATCAGCCGGGGCCCAAACACCCTTTGACCCCGGAGTCATAAAATGGGGAGAGCATGATGCAGGAAAGCAGAAAAAAAAAGAATATGGCTGATGCGCATTCTTGCGGTTTCCTGGATGATCATGATCTTTGGCTTTTCAGCGACAGAGGGAAATGAATCGTCGGAGACCAGTCATTGGGTGGGCAGAGCGATCGGAAGGGTCTTTGTGTCCGGCTTCTCGGAAATGTCGGTGGAGGAGCAGAATGAGTGGGCTGACCGGATTGATTATCCCATCCGGAAGGCGGCTCATGCTTCCGAATATGCAGTACTGGCGATACTTATCTTCTTTGCGCTGGAGGAGACCTTCGCAGATAAAGGAAAATATCTCCGTTACCTGACCAGTCTTCTTCTCACGGCGCTGTACGCGGGTTCGGATGAATTTCACCAGCTTTTTGTGCCGGGGAGGGCAGGAACCCTTTTCGATGTGGGAGTAGACACCATGGGAGCCACGGTGGGACTGTTTATTTTGTGGCTGATACGGAGACGAATCCTGCGGCGGAGAGAAAAAAAGGCTCCTGACACTTAAAATCCCCGGGGATGGAGGGAGCGGATGTTTATGAGAAGGAGAGCTTATGGAAGGGGCATTTGACAGAACGGAACGGCTTCTGGGAAGGGAAGCCATGGAAAAATTGGAGAGAAGCCGGGTGGCGGTATTCGGTCTCGGTGGTGTCGGAAGCTATGTTGTGGAGGCTCTTGCTCGTTCAGGCGTGGGTGCTTTGGACCTGTGTGACCATGATACGGTTGCCGTGTCGAATCTGAACCGACAGCTTGTGGCGCTTCGGAGCACTCTGGGGAGGGAAAAGGTGGATGTGGCAGCAGAACGGATCAGGGAAATCAATCCGGACTGCAGGGTGACGCTGCATCACACATTTTATCTTCCGGAAACGAAGGATCAGTTTGATTTTTCGGCTTATGATTATGTGGTGGATGCCATTGATACCGTAACGGGTAAGCTGCAGCTTATTCAGCAGGCAAAGGAAGCGGGAACGCCCGTAATTTCCTGTATGGGCGCGGGTAATAAACTGGATCCCACGGCATTTCGGGTGGCAGATATCTATGATACGTCTGTCTGTCCGTTGGCCAAGGTGATGCGCAGGGAATGCAGGAAAAGAGGGATCGAAGCACTGAAGGTTGTGTATTCCACAGAAGAGGCCCTGACACCGGGGGAACTGACGAAGGGGGATGGCAGTTCAGCAGAGTCATCCGGGGCCAGAAGGAGCACTCCGGGAAGCGTGGCATTCGTTCCGTCCGTAGCGGGTCTGATCCTGGCAGGTGAGGTAATAAAGGATCTGGTTTTAATCTGAATGTTGTATTCTCCTTCCAAATGTGATACAATCAAGTATCGGTGCGAGGAAATGAACAGGAAAAAGGTTCATTTCCAATCAATAATCAACATTATTTTACAATGGGAGGTATAACAGATGACAGGATGCAAGAAGAAGATCATTGCGGTTTTACTTTTGGTAGCTGTAATGATGACGGCAGTGTTTATCCCGAAGGGATATGCTGAGGCGGCGAGTGAGCCGATGGTTTATGTGGTTAATGATAAGCTGGAAACCCGCGTAGGCGAACCGCTTGATATCAGCTTTAGTTTTCTCCCCAGTGGAAATGGATCTTCTTATGCAGTAACAGTTAAACTCTACAACGAGAAGAATAAGGTTGTTAAGGAGCAGGAATTCAAGCTTGACAGGTCTTACAAGTCCTATACCGTAACTATGAACTGGGATACGACTCCGGCAGCAGCAGGAACCTATAAGGCAGTAGCTACGATCAAGTATTACTATGTTGGTTGGAATACGGCATCCAGTACAGCAACTACAGTCATTACACTTCATTCCGCATCCGGTGAGTGGGTACAGAATGGTCAGAGCTGGTCTTACAAGTACAATGATCAGGTTGTAACCGGCTGGCAGCAGATTGGCAAGAGTTGGTTCCTCTTTGATAAGTGGGGCATTATGTTGACAGGTTGGCAGCAGGCAGATGGAAAGTGGTATTATTTCAATGCCGATGGAACCATGGCTACAGGCTGGAAGAAGATTAATGGCAACTACTACTACTTTGGCGGCGATGGCCTGATGAGAAGAGGATGGAAGAAGATCGGCGGAAATTACTTCTTCTTCAACTCTGCAGGACATATGAAGACAGGTTGGATGAGATCCAATGGTAACTGGTATTATCTGAAGTCCAATGGCGTGATGGCTACCGGTAACCTGAAGATGGGTGGCAAGACCTACAAGTTCACCAGCTCAGGCATTTGCCAGAATCCGTAATGCATAACGAACAGGGATAGATGATCCCACAAAAAACGCTTAGGCCCGTGCGGCCTAAGCGTTTTTTGTGGGATATCATTCTCCGCGAAGCACAGCAACCCGATGGGCTGCGTCATGCGCCGAACAACCGGGCGTCACGGGTTTTCGTTCAGAGCATGGGCGGTCTCCAAAGCAATCCGGATCATGTCATCGAAGGCGGTAACCCGTGCCTCTCCCGACATGGCTTCGCCGGTGATGACATTGTCGGAAACGGAGCAGATGGCAAGGGCTCTTTTTCCCGTACGGGCAGCGGAAATGTACAGACCGGCTGTCTCCATTTCCACTGCAAGGACGCCCAGTTCCGCAAAACGCAGACTTCTTTCAGCCGCATCGTAGAAAAGGTCTGAGCAGTAAATATTTCCGACAGAAAGTGGAACACCCAGAGCATCTGCCCGGGCAACAGCGGTGGAAAGGAGGGTATAATCCGCAATGGGCGAAAAGGAGGCGCCCAGAGAAAACTGGGAGGCAACATTGGAATCCGTGCAGGTTCCCATGGCGGCCACAACGCTTCCGAGAGCAAGGTCCTTCCTCAAGGCTCCGGCAGAACCGACACGAATGATATTTTCCACGCCGTAAACGGTATATAGCTCGTGGGAATAAATGGAGATAGAGGGGATTCCCATGCCGCTGGCCATGACAGAAACAGGCGAGCCCTTGTAGATGCCGGTGTATCCCTGCACACCGCGTAGGTCATTGACCAGACGCGCGTCGGAAAGATAGTTTTCCGCGATAAAACGGGAGCGCTTCGGGTCGCCGGGCATCAGAACTGTTTTGGCAAAATCTCCTGGGGAGGCTTCGATGTGTGGTGTCATGACAATTCTCCTTCCTGATCTGTTGTTATTTGTTCGTTCCCAAAACCTTCTATATACGCATATATAAGAGATTTTCGTGTCATTCTGAAGGCTTTAACCCAAAGGATAGCATATGGGATCTTCCTTCTGAATTGTAGCATTTTCCGGCTGAAACCTCAATAAAATGTTAGGGTTTGGGCTTTCCTCACTACGGTATTTGTGCTAAAATAACCATAACTGTGTCTTTATCAACAATCACCAGAAAGGATATCGCTATGGCAAATTCTCTTGATGTAAAAGCAATCAATGCAATCCGCATTCTGTCCGCAGATGCGATCCAGAAAGCAAACTCCGGTCACCCGGGACTTCCGCTGGGCGCGGCTCCTGCAGCATATACGCTGTGGTCAAAGGTTCTGCGCCACAATCCGGCAGATCCGAAGTGGGAGAACCGTGACCGTTTTATCTTGTCCGGCGGACATGGTTCCATGCTACTTTATTCCCTGCTTCATCTTTTCGGCTATGGCCTGACGAAGGAGGATCTGGCGCAGTTCCGTCAGTTCGGCTCTCTTACCCCGGGACATCCGGAATACCGTCATACCAGAGGCGTGGAGGCAACCACAGGCCCTCTGGGGGCAGGTATGGCTATGGCGGTGGGCATGGCCATGGCAGAGAAGCATCTGGCAGCGGTATTCAATAAGCCGGAGTATCCGGTGGTGGATCACTATACTTATGTTCTGGGCGGCGATGGTTGCATGATGGAGGGCATTTCCTATGAGGCATTCTCTCTTGCGGGAACATTGGGACTCTCCAAGCTGATCGTGCTGTATGACTCCAATGATATTTCCATCGAGGGAGGTACCAATATCGCCTTCCGTGAGTCTGTTGCAAAGCGTTTTGAAGCATTCGGTTTCCAGACTCTGCGCGTGGAGGATGGAAATGATCCGGATGCCATTCTGGCGGCTATTGAGGCAGCGAAGGCAGATACGGAGCGTCCGTCCATGATCGAGATCAAGACGAAGATCGGTGCGGGCTGCCCGGCCAAAGAAGGAAAGGCCAGTGCTCACGGCGAGCCTCTGGGTGTGGAAAATGTGGCTGCACTCCGGAAGAACCTGGGCTGGGAGGATGAAACCCCCTTTGCGGTTCCGCAGGATGTCTATGATCACTGTGCAGAGGTGAATGCGGAGAACGCAAAGCTTGAGGACGCATGGAACACACTCTTTGAGAATTGGAAGAAGGCATATCCCGAGCTTGCGGAGCTGTGGGATCAGTATCATGATGAAGATTCCGCGGAGAAGCTTCTTACGGATGAGACTTTCTGGAACATTTGTGACGCGCCAGAGGCTACGAGAAATGTATCCGGTAAGCTGATCAATTACGTTAAGGATAAGATCCCCAATCTCTTCGGCGGAGCAGCGGATCTGGCACCTTCGACCAAGACCTACATGAAGGATCTGGGTGATTTTTCAAAGGAGACCCCGGAGGGCAGCAATCTTCATTTCGGTGTCCGCGAGCTGGCTATGGCGGCGATCGGAAATGGAATCCGCCTTCACGGAGGATTACGTTCCTTTGTATCCACCTTCTTTGTATTCAGTGATTACGTAAAGCCGATGGCAAGACTTTCTGCTTTGATGCAGCTGCCGCTTACATATGTTCTGACACATGACAGTATTGGTGTCGGTGAGGACGGACCTACTCATCAGCCCATCGAGCAGCTGGCTATGTTCCGCGCTATGCCGAATTTCTATATCTTCCGGCCTGCTGATGCTGCCGAGACGGCTGCTGCCTGGTACTATGCCCTTACCTCAAAGTCTGCACCTGTTGCCATGGTTCTCTCCCGCCAGAATCTTCCCCAGCTTGGCGGAGACGGAAAGGATGCCCTGAAGGGTGCGTATATTCTGAAGGACAGCGAGAAGGAAATACCGGATGCGATCCTGATCGCAACCGGGTCTGAGGTACAGCTGGCGGTTGAAGCAAAGGAGAAGCTGAAGGCAGACGGCATCGACGCAAGAGTGGTCAGCATGCCCTGCATGGATCTCTTCAAGGATCAGCCTGCAGAGTATCAGGAGAAGGTGCTTCCCGCAAAGGTAACTGTAAGGGTTGCAGCAGAGGCACTGAGCGGCTTTGGCTGGGAGCGTTATACGGGTTTGACAGGAAAATTTGTCGGTATGACTTCCTTCGGAGCTTCCGCACCGGCAGGACAGCTGTTCCCGCACTTCGGGATCACGGCGGACGCTATCACAGAGGCTGTAAAGAGCCAGCTGTAGGAAGCGTCAGGGATCTTTCAGAATGACAAAAGAATGTCATGGAGCAAAGGATTTATATCATGAAAGATAAAAGAAGTTCGTCTGCAGGAAGGCTTTCAACGTCAGGCATTATGGTATGTGTTGCTATGGCCGCAGCGGTGATCGGAATCATCATTTTCGTCGCGGTAACGATGTTACACGGTGATAAGGAAGAGGTGACGACATCTGCTCCGAAAGCGGAAGCAACGACAGTGGCCACAGAGAAAAAGACAGAGAAGAAGACGGAAGCGCCTACCACGGAGGTTCCGACTACGGAGAAGCCAACCACGGAGGCGAAGCTTCCGGACGGTACGAAATATGAGGTTCCCTCCCCATGTGGAAATGGTTATGTTCTGGATGGGCAGATCTTCAGCGCCGCCTGCGCAGGTACCGGAACGGCGGATTATTATGTGGATATGGTGAACGATGTAGGAGCGAGACTGAAGAAGAATAAAGCCACGCTCTACGACATTGTGGTGCCCACTGCCTTCGGTGCCTGCCTCAGTAAAGAGGTACAGGAGGAAATGGTCGGGAATAACCAGCCTGACATAATCAATTATATCAATAACACGATCGATGAGAATTATGCGGTTGGAGTGGATGCCTGCAGCAATATCATCAAGCACAACGCGGAGTACATTTATTTCAATTCCGACCACCACTGGACGGTCATGGGTGCATACTATGCCTATGAAGCCTGGTGCAGGGCAAAGGGAATCAAAGCACATAAGACGGATGACTTCTTCACTACCTACATGTTTGAAGGCTTCCTGGGCTCCTTTTATTCTCTCGCCGGATATCCGTCCTTCCTGGATAAGAACCGGGATACGGTGCTGGCTTTTGTTCCCAACGGAACAAATGATGAGGTTTTTATCGATGAGAGCGGTGAACGTTATAACTGGAACGTGATCCGTGATGTGACAGACTGGGCGAAGACCTCCAAATACAACTGTTTTATCGGCGGAGATAATCCCTATACCGAGATCGAGAATCCCATGATCCATAACGGCTCTGCCTGCATCCTGATCAAGGAGTCCTATGGAAATGCGTTTGCTCCCTTCCTTGTGGACCACTATCAGTATACCTATGTGATCGATTACAGATATTATACGGGAAATCTGACATCCTTTGTATCCAGCCACAAGGTAAAGGATGTGATCATTGTGACAAATATGGAAGCAATCGGGGGTTCAAGAGCGGATAAGATCAGAGCTCTCTTTCCGTAAAAAGCGAGCAGGAGGGAAGTGCTTCTCTCCTGCTCGACTGATGTTTGTGTATTCAGCTGACTTTTCGGGTATCAGTGGGGGTCTCCGGGGGGCTTCGTCTGAAGAGCGTCGCTTCTTTTAATGTGATGACCGATAATCTCCGATACATCACTGATGGCGATGAAGGCAGAGGAATCGATCGCACCGATGATGTCCCGCAGCTCCCGTACCTCAAAACGGGTGAGGACACAGTAGAGGACGGTCTTTTTTCCGCTGACCAGACCCTCGCCTTCCATGATGGTGACGGTCCGCCCCAGCCTTTGGTAGATCTGCTCGGAGATCTCCTTGGCGTCGTTGGAAATGATCATGGCAGCCTTTGCCTGTTCCGTACCATTTTCTACGATATCCAGTACCTTCGAGGTGATGAAATAGGTGAGCAGGCTGTACATGGCCCGGTCAAAGCCGAAGATAAAGCCGGCGGTGGCAAAGATCACAACATTAAAAATAAGGACTGTCTGTCCCACGGGGAACTTGTATTTCCGGTTTAACAGGATAGCAACGGTTTCGGTTCCGTCCAGGCAGCCTCCGAAGCGGATCACAAGCCCGACACCGATTCCCAGCAGTACGCCTCCAAAGGATACCGCCAGAAGATAGTCCTCCGTCATATTCTGAAGGGGAGCAAAGATTTCCAGAAATACGGAGAAAATAATCATGGCGTAAGCGGACTTGGCGATGAACATTTTACCCATTTTGCGGAAACCGATGATCAGGAAGGGGATGTTCAGAGTTACCGTAAGAATACCGAGAGGGAATTTCAACAGGGTATTCAGCATGATGGAAATACCCACCACCCCGCCGTCCAGGATCGTACAGGGCACCAGAAATTCCTCGATGGCAAAGGCGGCAATGATCGCACCTACAGTGATACACATGATATCAAATAAAAAAGCGGCGTTAAGTCGATTCTTCATGGGAACTCCTTGAGATATGAAAATCAATTCAAAGCAAAAGAATGCATAGCCTTGAGATTTCTATGAAATACGGTTTTGAAACAGATATATAATAACTGATTGCAGGGGTAATCTGCAAGAAAAATTGGTTTTATGGAATGAACGGGAGAGGAGACATGCGAATATCCAAAAGAATTATACTGCTGTGTCCATGCCTTCTGTTCATTGCTTTTGCCAGCTTCGTAACGGTGAGAGACTATGGCCGGTTGAGTCGTGTAGAGCAAAACGTCGAGAAAGGGATGCGCATTGACCAGATGCTGAATGCCCGGCCGCAGATCGTGCTGATCGGCGGAGTGATCCTTCTTTTTCTGTGTCTCAGCAGTCGGGGAAAAACAGTCTGGGCGTTGGTGGGAGCCTATGCGCTCTTTGTTATCGTGATGACATTACTGTATCGCGAATCGGGACTTCAGAGACTGAACATGAATCCGATGGAGTTCTTTGCCCGTTTTCGCGGAAATCCCATCAGCAGGCAGGAAATCATCAATAATATCTGGCTCTTCATGCCCCTTGGTATTCTGTTGGGGAAGCTGATCCGGAAGCCCTGGGTATTTCTGATCCTGCCGGCATTTTCTTTCGTTATCGAAATGATCCAATATTTTGCCCGGATCGGGTATTGTGATATCGTTGATATAATGAACAACACAGTGGGAGGTATTATCGGAGTTCTTGCGGGCTGGGGTGTGTACGGCCTTTTCAGTGAAAGAAGACAGATACGATCGGAGCCGGATAGAGAAGAACTGCAGGAATGAGAAGGAGGGGAAAATGAGTCAGGATACGAAACGAACAGATTACATCAGTTGGGATCAGTATTTTATGGGGATTGCCATGCTTTCCGCAGAACGCTCCAAGGATCCCAATACCCAGGTAGGGGCCTGTATCGTGGGGGAAGATAACAGGATTCTTTCGGTGGGTTACAATGGTATGCCGCAGGGCTGCGAGGATGATGATATGCCCTGGGGCCGTGACGGATCAGCCCTGGATTCAAAATATATGTTTGTCTGTCATGCCGAGCTGAATGCTATCCTGAATTACAGAGGGAGCGGCTCCATGAAGGGAGCGAAGCTGTATGTCACCCTCTTTCCCTGTAATGAATGTGCCAAGGCGATCATCCAGAGCGGGATCACGGAGGTGGTCTACCGGGAGGATAAATATGCCGACTCCGAATCCACCATCGCTTCAAAGCAGATGTTTGACCGGACAGGCGTCCGGTATCGGCAGCTGAAGCCGGTGGGAAGAAAGATCGAAGTAACCGTATAGGAGCATCTCTTATATTTGCGTATGTAGGAAGTTTTTGCAAGTAAGAAAACCGGTTGGAGAATAACACATGGAAGAGAAGAAACTGGTCAGTGTTTTAATACCCTGCTACAACGAGGAAGAAAATGTCGTCCCGATGGCAAATGCTGTTTCGGAAATGTTCGAGCAGCAGTTACCGCAGTATGATTATGAGTTGATCTTTATCGATAATGATTCTACGGATAATACCCGGCCGCTGCTTCGGGAGATCTGTCGGAAAAACCCCTGTGTGAAGGCTATTTTTAATGCAAGGAATTTCGGGCAGTTCAATTCGCCTTACTATGGAATGCTGCAAACCTCGGGTGATTGTGTGATCACCATGGTCTGTGATTTCCAGGATCCGCTGGAGCTGATTCCTCAGTATCTGGAGGCCTGGGAGGAGGGCTTTAAGATCGTCATTGGGATCAAGAGCAAGTCCAAGGAAGGCTTGCTGATGCGGGGTTTCCGGACTTTGTACTACAAAACCCTGAAAAAAATGTCCCACGTGGATATCATAGAGCATTTCACCGGTTCGGGACTCTATGACCGGGAGTTTATTGAAGTACTTCGTGAATTGAAGGATCCGACACCCTTCCTTCGCGGAATCGTGGCAGAACTGGGTTATAAGCGGAAAGAGATTGAATATGTTCAGCCGAAACGGAGAGCCGGAAAAACACACAATAATTTCTTCACGTTATATGATGCCGCTATGCTTTCCTTTACGTCTTATACCAACTCTGGATTGAGACTGGCTACATTTCTTGGGATGATCCTGGCGTTTACAAGCTTTACCATCGGTCTTGTCTACCTGATTCTGAAGCTCTGTTATTGGGATCGATTCAATGCGGGTACGGCCCCTCTGCTTATCGGGATTTTCTTCATCGGTTCCATCCTGCTGTTCTTTATGGGACTTTTGGGAGAGTATATTATCAGCATCAATCACAGAATCATGAACCGGCCTTTGGTGATCGAAGAAGAAAGGATCAATTTTGAAAAGACGATGTCCGGGAATGAGAATTCTGAAAACCAAAAAGCAGCTTCGTCAACCCGAATGAAATAATAAGTTGACGAACATTTCCTTTTCTGATATACTGATTTATGTCCATGTTCCGCTGTAGATTTTGACAGCATGTGTTACTTTGCGGGGCATGGATTTTTTATTGGAATAAAGGATGCGGTGTCCCTGCAACCGTGCGAACATGCAATAGCATGGCGCTTTGAGGAACTGACCGCGAGAAGGAGAGAAAATGAAACTTCCGTTTTTGATCACAATGGGGATCTATCTGGTTATCATGCTTGCAGTCGGTATCCGGGATTGCAGGAGGCGGGAGAATTTTGTGGAATATGCCGTTGCCGGCCGGAGTCAGGGGACGTGGACGGTGATCATGACGCTTCTTGCTACAGTGCTGGGGGCTTCCACCACCATCGGGATCACGGATACGGTCTACAGTATAGGTTTTCCAGGTATCTGGTGGCTGCTTTTCGGGGCACTGGGACTTATTTTACAGGCGCTTTTTCTTTCGGAGAAAGTGCGTGGTATCGGAGCGGATACGCTTCCTCATCTGGCGGAGATCATTGTCGGAAAGTCTGCTTCCCGGCTTCTCGCGTGTATGATCGTAATATCCTGGATCGGTGTGATCGCAGGTCAGATCGTTGCCATTAGCGGGCTGGTGACTTTTGCTACGGGAAGCGGCAGTAAGGTTCTGATGGTCATCATTTCGGCGATTGTGATCCTTTACACGGCGCTGGGCGGCCAGTTCTCGGTCGTAAAAACAGATAAGATACAGCTGGTGGTGATCGTTGCGGGACTACTGATCACCTGCGGATACCTGTATTTCACAAAGGAAGGGGCAGCGGGCGATGCAATGTCGGCTGTTGAATTCTTTAATGAATCATATTCGGCTAAAAATCTTCTGACGCAGTTATTTATCATCGGAGGGGTATATTTCCTCGGACCGGATATTCTGTCCCGTAATTTTCTTTCAAAGGATGAGCGGACAGCGAAGAAAAGCGCCTGGATGGCGGGAATCATACTGGCGGCGGTGGCACTGATCATCACGCTGATCGGTATCTGGGCCAGACTCTATGTGACTCCGGAGCAGCTGGAAGGACAGAAGACCTTGCTTTATCTCGCAGGGATCGTGCCAAAGGGGATCGGAATTATCCTTTCTCTGGGACTTCTCTCTGCCATTCTTTCTTCCACGGATACCTGTATGATCAACGCGGCTACCATTCTGACACGGGATCTCTTTGGGAAAAGGGAGGTAAAATGGGTCCGCATCGCTGTTCTGGGAATCGGAGCGACTGCAACGCTTTTTGCGGTACTGGGCAGTGGAAATATCATCAGTATCCTGACGGGAGCATATTCCATTTATACGCCGGGTGTGATCTTCCCCTTGCTGATCGCAATCCTTTGCTATAAGAAAAGAGGAATACGCAAAGGAATCTGGCTCACCGCTGTAATATGCGGTGGATGCTTCGGACTGGCAGGAACCTTTTTGTCAGAACAGCTTCTTTCCCTGGGTCTGACAGAAGGGATCGTTTCGAATCTGCCCCTGATCGGGATGGGTGTATCACTTGTGATCGCCCTGCTTTCCGTGCGGTGGGGAGATTCTTCAGCCCTGCGTGCTTCAGAATGACAGGAGAGATGTCATCCTGAGCGAGCATCCTGTTGCCGGTCGAGGTTTTCTTATGTAGCGCGGAGATTCTTCAGCCCTGCGGGCTTCAGAATGACAGGAGAGATGTCATCCTGAGCGAGCAGCTTGCTGCGAGTCGAAGGATCTGTGGTTATCAGGATTCTGTGTCTTGAGGTAATCCGTCAGATATGGTAGGATAATGAAAGCAGAAAAAGATGACATTTTTCGAAGGAGATACGTATGAAGACCTACCGATTTTACGGCTGGGAAAAAGCTGACGTTAAAGACGAAAGGGGACTTACCCCACGGGATTATTACGACCTTCTATCCGAACTCTGGTGTGCCGAAACCTGTGCTCCCCGTATGCGGGAGAAATGGACTCCGGAGAATAAAACCTGTGGCCAGTGTTCCATTACTGCTTTCCTGATGCAGGACCTGTTCGGCGGGAAGGTATACGGTATCCGGAGGCCGGACGGGAATTTTCATTGCTTCAATGCGGTGGAGGGGTGTACATTTGATCTTACCAGCGAGCAGTTCGGGGATGAGGTGCTGGATTATAATGACTGCCCGGAGCAGTTCCGGGAAGTACATTTTGCCAAAGAGGAAAAGAAGCAGAGGTACGAATACCTCCGGGATAAGCTGATGAAGAAGCTTGCCCATGGAGAGGCGGGAGAATGAATCTGCGGAGAATGAATCGGTTGATCATTTGATTTTTTGGAGAGAGCCATGCATAAATTATACGAAAATGAGGATATTACGGTCTTTTGGGATTCGGAACGTTGTCGGCATGCAAAACGTTGCGTGACCGGCTGCCCGGAGGTTTTTGACATTCAGAGAAGGCCATGGATTGACATTTCCAAGGCGGAGAATGCGAAGATCTGGCAGACGATTCAGAAATGTCCCACCGGCGCTCTCTCGATCATGTATAATCACGGTGTCCATGTGGAGTATGATGAGGCAGGCTGCAGAAGTGTAGCTTACGATGGCGAAAGTGAAGTAGGTGAATGCGTATACATGGAGAGATCTGATGGCTGGCATGTCGTCCATACGGAAACGAATCCCGCCTATCGGGGAAAGGGAATCGCCAGGCGTCTGTTATACAGGGTACTGGAACAGGCGGAGAAAAGAAAGATTAAGGTCATCCCTGTGTGCTCCTATGCAAAGAAGGAGCTGGGGGATGTTGAGTGATAATCGGTTAATGCGAAAAGCTTTGTCTGCAAAGAAAGCCTGTTCATACCAAGGTATGGACAGGCTTCCTTTTTTGTACTGTTAAACCTGAACGGCTTCAGAATGAAACGCACTTCAGTTACGTTTGTCATTGAGATGATTCAGCAGGTTTCTCTCGAAGTCCTCGGGCTTCAAGGGACGGGAGAAGTAATATCCCTGTACCAGATCGCAGCCGGAACCGCGAAGCAGCTTCAGCTGGGCTTCTGTTTCCACACCTTCTGCGATAACCGGGACATTCAGATAACGGGCGATGTCCACAATCAGCTCGACGAGACGCAGATCCTTTTCATCGCGTTCGATATTCCGAATGAATTCGATATCCATTTTCAGTGCATCAATGGGCATCGTGGAGAGCATGTTCAGGGAGGAGTAGCCGGAACCGAAATCGTCCATTTCGATGTGGTAGCCTTTTCCTCTGAGCTTCTCGATGACGCGGATCAGCTGCTCAGCGTTCTCGGTATATGCGGATTCGGTGATCTCCAACAGGAGGTCCTGATGCTTCAGCTTGTTCTGCTTGATGATTTCATCCAGAATATCGTAAAGATTGGGGTCGAATACATCCACACGGGACAGGTTGACGGATATCGGAAGAGTGATGCCGTACTGATCCCGCCAGGCTGCGATCTGCCGGCCTGCTTCTGCCCACACATATTTATCCAAAGGACTGATCAAACCGCTCTGTTCGAAAAGCGGAATGAAGATCGCCGGCGAGATCGTTCCCAGCAGCGGATGTTCCCAGCGTACCAGAGCCTCGGCGCTTGCGAGGATCGGAGTATCCGGACGAATGTCGTATTTTGGCTGGTAGTATACCTTGAAATCCCGCTCCTCCAGTGCACGACCGAAATCATTCAGAAGCAGTTGATCACGCTCCTCACGGTTCCCCATGGCAGCATCATAGACCATGATGTGCTTCTTATAATCTCCACGCATCATATTGCAGGCGGTACGTGCACAGTCAAACTGCTGAACCGGTTCCATCCCCTCCTGCCAGGGTTTGATGCCCATACGGAGATGAAGAGTAGCATTACCTGACATTGCGTCCAGACGCATCTGGAACCTTTTGAGCTTTTCTTCCAGATCATCCTCGTGCTTGCAGTAAATGTCAAAGCGGTCCGCTTCAAAGCGACTGGCGATGCCTTCCGTTTCAGAAAGGAAATCCCTGATCTCTTCCCCAAGCTCCTTCAGCACACGGTCTCCGAATTCACGACCGTGCAAAGCGTTGATGGAGTGGAAACGATCAATATTCATAACGATGGCATCCATGGGCGTTTTGGGATGCTCATGGTAGAGACGATTAGCATAAATGAGGAAGAAGTTCCAGTTGTACAGGTTTGTCAGCGGATCCCGCTCAGCCTCGGAAATGATCTGCCGTCCTTCCTCCGCCTTTGCCTTGGAGCGTACATTTCGCAGCTGCAGGAGCAGAATGACAACGGCAACAATTGCTATTGCGGCGATAACATAAACCAGGTTATCTTTTACATAATCACCGAAGGTAACCTTCGTATCACGAAATGCATATTTTGTCAGGGCCATGTTGAGAGTGGTGCTCGGGATATGGCGATTGAGTTTATTGAGGATGGTATACAGACAGTCATCTTGCTTACGGGTGGCAAAACTGAGCTCCATTTCCTCTCCTGTAGCAAGAGTGGAAAGCTTGTATTTTTCACAAAGGTCACTGACGTAGTTGAGACGGTAACTGCTGAGAAGAACGCAATCCGTATCCTCTGTGGAAACCGATCGGAAGGCCTCTTCGAGACTCTCATAGGGAACCTGAGTCCAGTTGGGGAAATGGTCCTTGAGGAAGGTCATCATATTTGGGTTTCCGGGAACATAAGATACCTTTAAGTTCATATCCGGAGAGACACCCTTGCGTTCATCTGTCCGGACTGCGGCATACATTTCCGTGCTGACGAAAGGATCGGTGATCACAATCCCCATGCTCTCGCCGTCATAAGTGCTGAGAGCTACAGGGAAAACACAGTCAATCTTTCCTTCTGCCAGATCATTCAGAGCAGTATCGGTACTTTCATACGGGATTGCTTCAAATTTCAGGTCTTCACTTATTCCGCTGCTTTCGGCATGGTAGATGAAATCCGAAAGTGCTCCCGTAAGCGCTCCGCTGTTATTGTTCGTATCACAGAATGGGAGGTAGCCGTTTCTGTAGCCGATCCGAATGGTACCGTGTTCTTCAAGCCATTCCTTCTCCTCGGGGGTGAGGAAGCGGGTTACGGAAGCGGACTTGTTGTATTTATCGGCCAGCTTCTGGTTAAAATCGCGGTTTTCTTCAAAAAGACGGATCATGGCAGCGTCCAGCTCGTGCTTCAGATCCGGTCTGTTTTTGTTGATTCCGAAAAATGATTCTGCAAACCCGATCTTGCACACAGGAACGATATCGTAGCTGTTGCCATAGGTGTCAAGAGTAACCAGAATGTCGATCTCTCCGTCTGTGAGCATCCGAATAAGCTCGGGGGATTTCGCGGTCAGTTCGATGACCTCTGATTGGATATCATTCTTTTCTGCCCACTCTATATAAAGCTTCTCCTGAATGCTGTTCTTATTCACACCTACTTTTTTTCCGTTAAAGGTGGAAAGGTCGTCCGGTTTGATCTCTCTGTTATCCGGGGAGATAAAGGTGTAGTAGCTTTCCTGTCCGATCGCGTCCGCAGAATAAAGAATCTTCTGTGCCCGTTCTTCGGTATAGGATACATCACTCAGAAGGTCGATCTCTCCATTCTGCAGCATTTCAAAAAGCTCGGACCAGCTTCCTTCCACGTACTCATATGTCCAACCGGTATAGGTTGAGATTCGCTGCTGGTATTCATATCCATAGCCGGAGCGGCGCCCAAAACGATCCGTCGTGTGAAAGGCGGATTCGTACCAGCCGACCCGAACGACCTTCGGCTCATGATGATGAGCTGAAGAAATAAACGGGACTGCTGCTGTTATGATAAACGTGAGAAACAGGAGGATGATGATTCCTCTTTTCAGGTTCTTCCTATTTCGCATTTAGTCACCTCCGGTTAATGTTGCATACGTAAACTATTGTAGCACATTTCCGATGGTTTTACTATCCCCCATAGAAACACTTCTGCTTATAATTTCGGGAATTCGCTCTGTTTTGTTCAGGGGCCTTATGTTATAATGAAATACATGTACTGCAGGATGAGTAATATGGCCCGCCGTGATGCGCGGGATATTAGAACAAAGTGTTGTACAGTATAGAAAGGTAAGCGATAAGCTTGGGAAAGGAGAGTGGCAAAATGGAGATGGAATTCTATAAGTGCAAGCATTGCGGACAGATCGTTGAGGTGATTAAGGGCACAGGCGTGCCAATCGTATGCTGCGGAGAAGCGATGGAGAAGCTGATCCCCGGAACATCGGACGGAGCTCTGGAAAAGCATGTGCCGGTGATAGAGGTGAACGGGAACATCGTGACCGTAACGGTTGGTTCTGTGATCCATCCGATGATGGAGGCACATTTTATCGAATGGATCGGGCTTCAGACAAAGCAGGGCTTTGCCAGAAAATGGCTGACTCCAGCGGATGAGCCAAAGGCTGTTTTTGTTCTCTCGGAAGGGGATGCCGTAGAAGCTGCTTATGAATATTGCAATCTGCACGGATTGTGGAAGGCGTGAGGGGGATGATTCATGCTGGTTAAAACAAATGTGACGGAAATTCAGGTTTTCCGCAGCGGTGCAACTGTGATCCGGTGTGGGGAAGCGGATCTTGTACAGGGGAAAAATGTGCTTTTCATTTCGGGAATGACGACGACATCCGTGCGTGACAGCTTTCGTATGAAATTTCCGGAGAAGGTGCGTGCCGTGAACATCCAGATCGTGGATGCGGATACCATGAAGGATGCGTCCGGGAAGGTCATCGAGAAGGAATCGGATCGCATAGAGAAGAAGCTGAATGAGATCTCCTACAGGATCGAAACCTGTGAAATGATGCTGGAGTTATGGAAGAAAAACAGCGATTTCTCCACACGGACGAACGTATCCGTATCAGAACAGAATAAACTGATGGAGGAACTCCCCGGACAGCTGCTGACATTGCACCGGCAGATAGATGAGCTGACAGAGCAGAAGGAAAAACTTCTTGAGGAGCAGGAAAAAGCCGAGGAAGAGGAGAGGAAGCCGCTGATCATGGCGGAGCTTTCGGCGGAAGAAGAAGGAAAGGTACCCTTTATCCTGCAGTATCAGGAGAACTGCTGCAGCTGGATGCCGAAGTATGAGATCCAGTATAGCGGAGACAGGAATCCGCTGGAGGTAAGCATGAAGGCGCAGATCCTTCAAGCATCGGGAGAGGACTGGAAGCAGGTGAAGGTGACACTTTATACCGGGAATCCGTCCATTTCCAAGGAACTACCGGTGATGCCGGCCGTCGAGCTGTCTCTGTATGAGCCGCCGAAGGAGCGTTCGGCAGGAAGGAGAATGCTGGCGGCGAAGGCTATGGCAGATGAGGATATCTGCGCAGTGGAGGATGCGGTCGAAGAGATGTATAGTGCGGACAGGATGATGGGCGCTTCCGTTATGGCAAATCTGAAAATGGATACCGCAGCGGTGTCTGAAGAGGAAACCATGACTGCCTACCAGCTTCCGGCACTCAGAGATGTCATTTCGGATACAAACGGTAATATTGCGGATCTGCAGTTCTTCAGTGTAAAGGCGAATTATCATGTTCTGGCGATCCCTTCCGTGGATCCGAAGTGTTATCTGACTGCAGAAATTGCAGCCTCAGACTGGCCGCTTCCGCCGGCAACGGCCGCTGTCTATCTGAAGGATACTTTTGTGGGTGAGGTCTATGTGGATGCAGAGGCGGATACGGATCTTCTGACTCTTTCTCTGGGACAGGATGAACGGTTGACCATGACCCGGACGGAGAGCCCGAAGAAGACGCAGGAAGCCTTCCTGAAGAATACAAGGAAACAGCAGAACAGGATCAATATCCAGCTGGTGAACCATTCTTCGGATGTCGTAAGTGTACTCATCAGGGATCAGATCCCCATTTCAACAGACAAGTCCATCACGGTTGAACATACGAATCTTTCAGATGGTCTGCTGGACGAGGAAAATGGTGAGGTTACCTGGGAAGTGAAAGCGGAACCGGATAAAACAGTCGGCTTCGAGCTGGAGTACAGCATTTCCTGGCCAAAGGATAAGCGTCTGTCTGAACGCCGCAGGGTGATAAAGGGAAATAAGCGGTACTGTCCGAATTGCGGAAGTATTGTAACCGGAAAGTTCTGTCCGGAATGCGGGTCGGTTGTCAACTGATCTTTGCAAAGAAACGAAACAGATGGATTAGACAATTCAGTTTTGAAAAAAGAAACGGTGCTTTTTTGACCTGAACAGTCAGAAAAGCACCGTTTTCCTGTCTTACGGTCCGGATAAAGAATCCGGAGTCGTAGGGAGTTACGACATATATTTTTACAGCATATCCCTCAGAGCCTTCTGAAGCTTGATTACCTGCTTCTTCAGATCCGCATTCTCAGCCTTGAGAACAGCATTCTCTGCAATCAGTTTTTCTTCCTTTGTTGCAGCAGCTTTCTTAGTATCTGCGATTTTCTTTACTGTCTGTTTGGCAGTGCTCTTAGCTTCACTGATCGCTTTTTTAGCTGTTCTTACGGAAGACTTTTTCTCAGCAACAGGGGTCTCCTTTGCAGCTTTCTTAGCAGGAGCCTTCTTCTCGACAGCGGTCTTCTTAGCGGAAACGGTCTTCTTTTCGGCAGCAGCCTTCTTTGCAGGAGCGACTTTCTTTTCGGAAGCCGCCTTTTTGGTGGTAGTTCCGGTCGTCTTCCCGGCAGTCACTTTCTTAGCAGCTTCCTTCCCGGCAGGAGCGGCTTTCTTCTCGATGGTTTCCTTCTTCTCGGCAGCAGCCTTCTCAGCAGCCGGCTTGCGTCCACGCTTCTTCGGCGCTTCTTCCTTTTTCACATCGGCAGAAGCGTTTTTAACTGTTTTTGCCTTTTTTGCCCAGCCGGCAAGTGTCTGCCAGGGGATGGATAATTCCTTTGCAGCGATACGAACACTTGTCTCGGCAGCCCTGGCAATTGCAGCAGCCTTCTGTTCTTCCGTGTAACTGTTTTTGGCCATTTTGGGTAAATCCTCCTTTATTCGTTTAAAAACTTGCCACATTGTAACATAACGTCAAGGGGCAATCAATCCCAAGTTTTATTTTTGTCTGAAAATGACAAATAAAATGAAAAACCGGACTCTGAACATGTATCATTTGCTTGAATTTGCAGATGTAATTCGGTAAAATATAGGGATAGTATTTAATCCGAAAGGACAGGGGAAAGTGGAAAAAAGCAGAAATTATATGGAGGCAATCTGGAACGTCACATATGCGTTGCAGGACAGCGGACAAATGGAGAACGGGCTCTCCAAATGTCTTACCATACTTGCACAGACGATAAAGTGTGAAAATGGATTTATCTGGATGCATGATGATAAGGCGGGAAGACTCTGTATTATTGCTGCCTCCGGCCGTACGGATGTTACGGGAATCAGCGTGAATGACAATCAGGGGATCCTGGGAAGAGTATATCGTGAAGGATCGATTGTAACCATCGATGATTGTATGAATGACACGCGTTTTAAGGCGGATGAAGATGAGGAAACCGGCTTCCGGACCCGAAATATGATCTGTCTTCCCCTTCGCGTGGGGGCAACCGTATTTGGCTGTCTTCAGCTGATCAACAAGGAACAGGGATCCTTTACGGATCGGGACATCATGCTGAGCGTAAATGTGTCTGCACTTGCCACTCTGGATCTGGAGGATAAAGGATACGAACTGCATTTTGACACAGACAGGAAGGCACTCATCTCACTGAGGGATGTAAAGAAATCCTTTCCCTCAGGGGACAGTACCATTACGATCCTGAAGGGTATCGATCTGGACATCTACGAAGGAGAATTCCTTGTGATCCTGGGTGAGAGCGGCTGCGGAAAAACAACGTTGCTGAATATCATCGGAGGTATGGATTCTCTTTCGGAGGGTACGCTTACCGTGGACGGGAAGGATTTCTCGCACCCTGCGGATCATGAGCTGACCCTGTACAGACGGGACTTTATCGGGTTTATTTTCCAGTCATACAATCTGATGCCAAATCTTTCGGCACTGGAGAATGTGGAATTCGTTGCCGAAAACTGTGAAAATCCCCTGTCACCCATGGAAGCTCTGGAACGGGTTGGCATGACGGAACGTGCGGGACATTTCCCGGCACAGATGTCCGGCGGGCAGCAGCAGAGAGTATCCATTGCCCGTGCTCTGGCGAAGAACCCGCGAGTGATTCTGGCGGATGAGCCTACAGCGGCGCTGGATTTCCAGACAGGACAGGAGGTCCTGATGATCGTGGAGGATATCGTTCGCAATCAGAAGAAGACGGTGGTCATGATCACACATAATGCGGAAATTGCGAAAATGGCAGACCGTGTGATCAAAGTCCGCAGCGGACAGATCTCCAGTGTAAGAGTTAACGTGCACCCCCTGAAGGCGGCAGAAATAGTTTGGTAAGATATAAATGAAAAAGACACAACGCAAAGATGCGGTTCGTAATATAAAACGTAAGATAGTGTCCTGGATCTCCGTTGTTATCGTAACGATGATGACAGTCGGGGTTTTTCTGGGGTGCTATTGCTTTAATCAGGTAACCCGTGAAGAGGCGATAAGGTATTACAGGGAACACAATTTCAAAGACCTGGAAGTGATCAGCAGTACCGGTGTGCTTCCGTCTGAATTGGATATGCTGCGCAATGTGGAAGGTGTTCGGGATGCGGAAGGCTATCACCTGATCGAAGCCACGATGGAATACGGTGATAAAAATGTACTCAAGGCGGACCTGATACGGAAGACGGAAAGGATCAGTACACCGGAACTGATTGAAGGAGCTCTTCCCGAGCAGAAAGGCGAGATAGCTGTAAGCAGAGGGCTGGCAAAGCAGAAGGGAATCAAAATTGGAGACAGTGTTCGGATATTGGCTTCATCGGAACAGGAGAAGCTGCTGGCCACCAATGATTTTACTGTTACAGGTCTTGTGGAGCATGCGGATTATTATCTGACCCGAAGCACAGATTTTCTCATGGCGGCGGACCCGTCCTTTGATACGGAAACGTTGAACGGCGGTTATCTTCGGGCGGTTATTGTCTGTGATCTCCCTGAAGATACAAACATTTTCAAGGATTCCTATTATGATCAGACAGCTCCTGTTGAAGACAGGATCAGGAGCCTTTTCCCAAGCATGATCGTGTCTCATGAAAACGAGATGCGCAGTATGCTGGAAGAGAAGTTTGAGGAGGAACTTGCCGAACCCCGGAAGAAGCTTGAGGACGGCAGAAACGAACTGGCTGACGGGAAAAAGAAACTGGATGATGGAAAGGAAAAGATTGATCAGGGTGCAGAAGAACTCGCCCAAAAGGAACAGGAACTGGCTGACGGAAAGGCGAAGCTGGAGGAAACGGAGCAGAAGCTCATTGACAGCGAAAAGGAGCTGAACGCCGGAAGGACGGAACTGGAGGAAAAGGAGGCTGCCGGAAGAAAAGAACTGGCTGCCAATAAAACGAAGCTCACTGCGGCCGAAAAAGAGGTGGCAGAAGGAACCAAAAAGGTAAACACTGTCGAGACAACTATAAAGGATATCGCAAAAGCGCTGGGTGAATCGGATCTGCCGGCGGAATACTATACGCTGAAGAAAAAAGCGATTGAATATTATAAGCCGGCCATGCAGGCAAAGATTCAGAACAGATCCAATGACAAACTGCTGGCTGACGCCGAACAAAAGGTGAATGCTGCGGTTGATGCCGAGATCAGCAGCGGCTCCGGAAAACTGGAAGCCTTTTTACAAAAAGCGTCTGAAGAACAAAAGGCCAGATATGAAAAGCTGATAGCAGATCTGGAAAGTGCCGGTAAGAGTCTGCTGTATAAGCTGTTCAACGGACTGGGACAGGCAGGGGCTGCACAGATCGCCATTTCCGATGCGAAGAAACAACTGACCGCAGCTGAAAGAAAAGCGGAGACCGAGCTGGCTGAAGGAAAGCAGAAGCTGGCCGATGCGGAGAAGCAGCTGGAGGACGGCAGGGCACAATATGAGGAGGGTAAAAAACAGTACGAAGAGGGCCTGAAGCAGTTTGAGGATGGTAAGAAAAAGCTGGAGGATTCTAGAAAAGAGTATGAAGAAGGCCTGGCCGAATACGAAGAAAACAGGAAAAAGCTGGAGGACGGAGAGGAAGAGCTTTCGAAGAAGATCACTGAGGCAGAGGCACAGATCGAAGAGAAGATTGACGGCAGCTTTGTTGTTCAGAACCGACGGACGAATACTGGCTATGTCACGCTTCGCACAAATGTGCATGCGATCGAAATGGCATCCGGAGCATTTATCATTCTGTTCCTGATCGTAAGCTCACTGGTGGCTTTTTCCACGGTTGTGATCATTGTGGACGAACAGAAGGCTCTGGTGGGAGCCATGAAATCACTGGGCTTCTTCAACGCTGCGATCCGAAGCAAGTATATGATGTTCGGACTTTCCGCGGCAGTCGTTGGATGCCTGACAGGTCTGCTGCTTGGTACCGGAGTTGAGGACGTCTTCCGATATGGAATCGATCCGCTTTATGTCAGCGGAAGGCCGGAATTTTCGATCAAGGTGATTCCTTATCTGATCGCGGTGGTTCTTGTCCTGGTTGTGGTAACAGCAGCAGTTACGGTGGCCTGCCGGAGTGTACTGAAGTATTCTGCGGTTCAGCTGATGAGCGGCAACACGAATACCAATGCCATGAAGAAGGAAACAAAGAACAAAAAGTCCGGAGGGCTGTACGGACGTCTGATCATGCGAAATATACGGACAGAGTTTCCCAGAGTTGTCATTACAACACTGATCGTTGCTTCCAGCTGTTTGCTGATCGGTGTGGGATTTACGCTCAGGGCAGGGTTCTCAGGCATGGTGGATAAGCAGGTTTCCGATGTGTGGAACTATGATGTCCGCATTTCCTATGCAGACAGCATTTCACAGGAGGACAAGGAGAAAATGGAGGCAACGCTCCGGGAGTCTGGAACGGAATTTGTTTTCGCTATGGAGCAGGGACTGATCTATCGGACAGAGAAGCTGCAGGAGTATACATATGTTCTGGTAATGGATCAATCAATCATTCCTTCGTTTTATCATGTAAAGGATATAAAAACCGGTAAGGAAATGTCTCTTCCGGAAGATGGCGTTCTGATCCAGAACAGAATACAGGAGACACAGGATCTTTCTGTCGGTGACCGCATTTTCCTTTGTGACAGAAAACTGAAGGAACATGCAACGACGATTGCCGGTGTTTATGAAAATCATTACGGACGAACAACGATCATGTCCAGAAAGGGTTATGAGCAGCTGTTTGGTAAGGAAGCACAGGATAATCTGTATTTCATACATCTGAACGGCGCCAATAAGGAAGAACTGGTCAGCAGGCTGAGAGAGATCTATCCATCCCTTCAGGTGAGTTCGGAAGCGGATATACAGGAGGAATTTTCAAGTATGAAGAGGGCCTACAGTACGGTTGTTCTGATGCTGACGGGTCTGGCGATACTGATGAGTGTCTTTATTCTTGCAAATCTGACGAATATTTTCATCAGCCGGAGACGTAAGGAACTGATCGTTATGCGGGTAAACGGCTTCAGTCAGAAACAGTGTATCGGTTATCTGATCCGAGAAACACTGACTACAACGATCTTTGGTTTTATCATAGCCATTCTTATCGGCGGGGCAATCGGAGCTTTTCTGGTGCGGCTTATAGAACCTCCCGAAGGAATGATGGATCGTTCCTTCCAGGTTATGGCATGGGTATATGCTGTGCTGCTGGAGGGTATATTTGCCTTGTGTATCAATACATGGGTATTTCGGAAGGTGAAAGATTTTAAGGTGACGGAGATTAATACTTAGTTCACCGGATTGTGCGTGATAAGGGATCGGAGCAGGTATTTACCCTGTGCCTGTTTGCTGCCGGAATAATAGAACGAGTGAGGTACTCTATGAAACGATTTCAGTCATTTTGCCGTAGAATTCGCACCGGGCTTTTCACAGCCTGTTTCGGTGCGGCTCTTCTTTATGGATACGCCGGAACAGTTTACGCCGAAGGCATTTCCGGAGGGGATCATGAAGAGATCAATGTGGATCCCACAGGTCAGGGGGAGGGCTTTTCAGCTGTTCTTTACGATAATACCAAGGGACTGCCCACCTCCGAAGCGAATGCCATTGCGGAGACCAAGGAAGGCTTCCTTTGGATCGGCAGTTACAGCGGTATGGTCCGCTATGACGGAAATACCTTTGAACGTGTTGATTCCACAACAGGTGTAACCAGCGTGGTAAGCCTTTATGTGGACAGTAAGGACCGCCTTTGGATCGGAACAAATGATAATGGCGTCGCAATGATGGAAAAGGGCGTGATCACCAGCTTTAAAGGCGCGGAAGGGATCAAATCCGATTCTGTAAAATCCATTGTGGAGGATGATCAGGGTAATATCTACATTGCAACCACACTTGGAATCGGTGTGATCGATCAGGATCTTACCTTGCATCCTGTGGATGAGCCGCAGATCAATTCCGAGTATGTCTGCGAATTCCGTAAAGGAGAAGACGGCGTGATCTACGGAGAGACCATGAAGGGCGCCGTTTTCACCATCGAGAACGGAAAACTGAGCGGTTTCTATGACGGAAAGAAAATGGGCATTGAGGGTGTCTATACGGTACTGCCCGATCCGGATAATAACGATTATGTGTATATCGGCACGGATCATTCCGAAATCTACTACGGGAAGCTGGGAGACGGAATGAAGAATGCAAAGGTGATTAATGTATCACCTCTCGGTTGTGTGAATTCCATGGAGAAGATTCAGGGACAGCTGTGGATCTGCGCGGATAATGGAATCGGAATGATCGATAAAAACGGCAAATTCACCCGTCTGGGGAACATCCCCATGAATAATTCCATCACTCACATTCTGACGGACTATCAGGGGAATCTCTGGTTCACTTCTTCCCGTCAGGGCGTCATGAAGATCGTGCCGAACCGTTTCTCTGATATTTATGAGCTGTACGGTCTGGAGCCGGCGGTAGTCAATGCGACCTGCCGTCTGGATGACAAACTCTATGTGGGGACAGACACGGGTGCAACCATTATTCAGTCAAATATGGGGTCTGTCGAGGTTCCGATCGAGGAACTGACACTGGACGGAGAGAAATACACCACATTGAATTCTCTGCTCAGCGGCTGCCGCATCCGTGCAATTCTCCGGGACAGCAAGGATCGTCTGTGGTTTTCCACCTTCAGTGATCACGGACTGATCATGTTTGATCACGGAAAAGCAATTGTTTACAGAACGGAGAACGGTCTCGCTTCCAACCGTGTACGGAGTGTATATGAGCTTTCGGACGGACAGATGATGATCTCCTGCAGCGGCGGCGTGGCAATTATGAAGGATGGCGTTGTTGTGGATATGTATGATAACGGCGCCGGCCTCAGTAACCTGGAGATTCTGACCATGGCGGAAGCAGATAACGGGGATCTGATCTTCGGTTCAGACGGTGACGGAATCTACGTTGCCAAGGGGCATAAGGTTACAAATATCGGAAAGGAATCGGGCCTCGGCTCGGAGGTTATCCTCCGGATCAGAAAGGATACGGAGCGAAATATCTTCTGGATCATCACCAGTAACTCCATTTCCTATATGACCGCAGATTATAAGGTGACCACCATTGACAAGTTCCCCTATTCAAACAATTTTGATATTTACTGGAATAAGGCAGGTGAAATGTGGATCCTCAGCAGTAACGGTATTTACGTTCTGAAGGCGGAGGAACTGATGGCAAACGGAGAACTCTCTCCGGTATTCTATAACCGGGATAACGGTCTTCCCTATGTATCGACGGCCAATTCTTACAGTGATCTCGGGGCTGACGGGGAGCTGTACATTTCCGGAACGGCAGGTGTCTCCAAAGTAAATATTGAAAAGAACTTTGATGATGTAAGTGAAATCCGGATGGCGGTTCCATTTGTGGAGATTGACGGGGAACTGAAATATGCTGCGGATGACGGATCCTTCACCATCCCGGCAGATACCAAACGTCTTACGATTTACAGCTTTGTTTATTCCTATTCATTGCTGAATCCGCAGGTAACCTATCATCTGGAGGGCTTCGATCAGTCATCCATCACTGTCTCCAGAGATAAGCTGGAACCGATCGATTATACGAATCTGGACGGCGGAGAGTATACCTTTGTCATGGAACTTACGGATTCCATGGGAAAGGGTAATGAGAAGATGACAGTGCGCATCGTGAAGACAAAGTCTGTGTATGAGGAAACGTGGTTCATGGTGACCATGGCAGTCCTTGGCGTACTTCTGATCATCGGTCTGGTGTTCTTTATTGTTCGAAGAAAGACGAAAGCGCTGCTGGCCAAGCAGGAGGAGAACCGGACGCTGATCCGTGAGATATCCGAAGCATTTGCAAAAACCATCGACTTGAAGGATAAATATACAAACGGTCATTCAACACGTGTTGCGGAATACACGACCATGCTGGCAAAAGAATTGGGATACGATGATGAAACAGTAGAGAAATACCGAAATATTGCACTTCTACATGATATCGGGAAGATCGGCGTCCCACCGGAAGTCCTGAACAAGCCCGGAAAGCTGACAGATGAAGAATTCAAGATCATTAAATCCCACTCTTCTCTCGGCTATCGTGTTCTGAAGGATATCAGTATCATGCCGGAGTTGGCAATCGGCGCAGGCTCCCATCATGAGCGCCCGGACGGCAAGGGTTATCCCAAGGGACTGAAGGGCGACGAGATTCCGCGTGTTGCACAGATCATTGCGGTTGCGGATACCTTTGATGCCATGTATTCAGACAGGCCGTACCGTAAGAGAATGAATTTTGAAAAAGCTGTCTCGATCATTAAGGAGGTCTCCGGAACTCAGCTGGAAGCGGATGTGGTAGATGCCTTCCTGCGTCTGGTTGATAAGGGCGAATTTCGAGCTGAGGATGATAATGGCGGCGGAACATTTGAAGATATTAATAACATCCATAAGAAGCAGGAAGCTGCAGAGGATGGGAAGAAGGAAGCATCCTCTTAAGGGATGCAATTCAGAAAAAACGGAGGTAATCCTATGAGATATCCAGCACCCCTCCCGGATGGAGGAACCATCGGTTTTGTAGCGCCGTCCTTCGGCTGTGCGATCGAACCGTATAAAACAGGCTTTCAGAGCGCGCTGAATCGTTTTCATGAAATGGGTTATCAGACAAAGCTTGGTCCGAACTGTTATGCAGGGGAGGGCGTCGGGATCAGCAATACACCGGAACTCTGCGGAAAAGAACTGAATGAAATGTATGCCGATCCGGAAACGGATGTTCTGATCTCCTGCGGCGGCGGCGAGCTGATGTGCGAAGTAGTGCCGTATATGGACTGGAACGTGATCAGAGAATCCCGTCCGAAATGGTATATCGGTTATTCAGACAATACGAACTTCACCTTCCTTTCCACGACTCTGACAGATACGGCGGCTATCTACGGTCCCTGCGCCCCGACCTTTGGTATGGAACCGCCGGCAGATTCGGTAAAGGATGCCCTTTCTGTATTGCGGGGCGGACTGACGGTACATAATTATCCGAAATGGGAGAAGGAAAGCCTGAAGGATGAGGAGCATCCAACGGTTCCCTATAATATGACGGAGGAATACAGACAGAGGGTGTTTGTACCGGGACCGGGTATTGGGAAAGAAACGGATGAGTTTGTTTCGGGACTGGGTTTTGGGAAAGCAAAGGAGGAGATTGTTCCTGAATCGGATTTCGGGAAGGCAATGGATGAATATAAGTCCGAAAAACTGTCAGGTGAAAATATCATCTGCAGAAGCATAAGGCAGGGTATAGTACGGGAAACAAACAGTACATCCTTCGAGGGACGTCTGATCGGAGGGTGTGTGGACATCCTTGTAACATTATTGGGAACACGATTCGATAAAACACAGGAGTTTCTGGAACGTTATAAAGAAGACGGGTTTATCTGGTTTTTGGAATCATGTGATCTGACTCCTCTTGACATGAGACGTGCCTTCTTCCAAATGAAAGAAGCCGGGTGGTTCAGATATGTAAAGGGTTTTCTGATCGGACGACCGCTGCATTTTGATGAAGACATGATGGGCGTGGATCGGTATGAAGCAGTACTTGCCGTTATCGGCGAGCTGGGGGTTCCGATACTGATGGATCTGGATATCGGACATTTGCCACCCCAGATGCCGTTGATCAGCGGAGCATATGCAAAAGTTGAAGCGGCGGATAACCGGTTGAAAGTTGAGTTTCAACTGAAGTAGGACACTACACTCGCTTTCAGGAAACGTGTCATCCCGATGACAAAAGAATGTCATCCCGAGCGAAGCGAGGGATCTTGATAGCAAAAGAAATTCTTCGGTTGCGCCTCAGAATGACAAAAGAATGTCATCCCGAGCGAAGCGAGGGATCTCGACAGGAGAATTGAATGATACTGTATGTAGGCGGAGCGGCGCAGGGAATGGAAGATGTCGTCCGAAAACGTTTTGAAAAAAGAACAAGATTTATATTTAATCTGGACGAGACATTGCGTTCCTATCTGTCCCAAAAACTTTCCGAAGGAGCCGTTACTTTACAGGATATTGCTTCAGCTGCGGATGAATGGACCGAAAGGCTTTGCTCCGAAGAGAATGAGGAAGAGCTTTTGGTGATCACCTGTCGGGAAGTGGGTTGCGGAGTGATTCCCATGGGGCAGGAAGAACTGCTCTGGCGTGAGCTGGTGGGCCGCGTTCAGGTTGAGCTGGCAAAACGTGCGGAAGAGGTGGTTCGTGTCTTCTGCGGGATTTCGCAGAGGATAAAGTGACAGAGTATAGAAACAAGTTGAAGAAGGGCGGGCAGGGTATGCTGAGTTTAGTGACAGGCGGTGCTGCATCCGGAAAATCAGAATACGCCGAACAGATCGCACAGATCAGTGCAGAGCCGCGGATATATCTGGCAACCATGCCGCGCATTCCTGAAGCAGAAGAAAGAATCCGGAAACACACAGAAAGACGTAAAAATCTCGGATTCCAAACGATAGAAGACCCGTACCTGGCTGACCTTTCAGACAGAAACGAAAAGGCCGGAACGATCCTGCTGGAGGATCTTCCGAATCTTCTTGCCAATCGTCTGTTCTCTCATGTACAGCAGGAAGAAATCCCTCGGGGGGAATCTTCTTCCTGTTTCAGTGATGACCCCGGTACTTCTGATAATATCTGCGAAAAAGACCGGAAGATCCTTGAAGCATTGCTGCGGGATATCCGGTGTCTGAATGAGAAAACAGAACATCTGATCATTGTATCCGGTGATATTTTCCGGGATGGGATATCTTACTCGGATGATACAAAAAGATATGTGGAGCTGCTGGGTATGTTGCACAGCGTGCTTGCTGAAATGGCTGACAGAGTAGTGGAGGTTGTTTGTGGGATTCCGATCGATCATTAAATCCATAGGCGGAGCATTTTCACTGTTCTCAAGGATCCCTGTTCCGCAAAGTGTCTGGAAAGGGGAGGCACCACGTTATATGCTTGGCTTTTATCCCTGGGTCGGAGCAGTGATCGGCGGGGGTGAGTATCTGATGTATCGTTTTCTCCCCGTCCCGGTGATAGCCAAGGCGCTACTGATGGCAGTTTTTCCGTTGATCCTGACGGGAGGAATCCACGTGGATGGATTTATGGATACAGCAGATGCCTTCCATTCCTATGCAGACAGGAAAAAGAAACTACAGATCCTGTCAGATCCTCATATCGGAGCTTTTGCGGTGATTCGTGTTCTGATCCTTGCCGGACTCTATCTTGCGGGACTGATCATGTTCCTTTCAGATCCGAAGGATATGATTCTTCAGGATAATCTGGCTGTCTGCTTCTCCCTATCCTTCCCTCTGGCTCGCTGCGGGTCGGGACTGGCAGTGATCTATCTGCCCCCGGCGAAGGAGGATGGGATGGCAGCCGGGATAAAAAAGGACTCTTCTTATACGGGAAATAAGGTTCTGCTCTTTACTCAGGCGCTGATTCTGATCGGAGCAGGAGCGTGGATTTCTTCTCTCATCATGACCATGGGAGTTTTGGCATTGATCTTTGTGACCGGATATTTCGTTATTGCGAGGGTCCGCCCGTTGGGCGGTATCACAGGAGATCTGGCCGGATGGTATCTTACGGTTTCGGAATGTGCCATTCTGCTGGCGATGGCGATTGAATATATGGCACTGACAGTCTGATGGATTCATGCGGCCATCTGAGATTTTCCTGCTCTCGGCAGGAAAAAGTATTCATCTCGGGCAGGGAGAAAATCACGGCGTAAGAATGAGAAGCATATAGGTACATTATAATTGACATATCTGTGGTCAAAAAGATAAAATGATTATGATGCTTTTGACGGAAAAGCATGATAATAGCGAGCCACAGCGCATTTCTCTGAAACAAGTTATAAAGGAGGGGGCTTTATGGGAAAAAAGCTGAAACGACAATCCGTATGCTGGATATTTACTGCATTGTTGATTCTTACACTTGTTCTGACACCTGTTGCAGGAAGGGGGGGCCTTCAGGCAGCTACCGTTTACACCCTTGAGGCAAAGCTGATCGACGGGGATAATATGCCCGGAGTTTACAGTGTTACGGCAGTTCCCGGACAAAGTATAGAAGCTGAAAATACCATCGGTATTCCTTCGGTTTCGAAGCAGACGCTGGCAAATGAAGCGACAAAGGAACTCCCGGCCATCATTATGGGTGCAGCGGTCAATTTTGAAAAAAAGACAGGCCCCACCACCTATGAACGAATCGGGGAAGATACCGAGCGCATCGCACCTTACAGCTACTTCCGCTGGGGTGTTATGGATGAGCAGATAAAGGAAAAGGACGGAACTACCAGTACGCACAAAAAGCTGAGTGGGTTTGACGGTTCTTATTATATCATCCGTGTAAATGTAAGCGAGATTATCAAAAACTGTGGTGAGGGACAGTATCTTCATGTGAAGCAGGAGAATAATAAAGCCCTGATGGCAGCCATAGGAATGGATGGAACGACATTCTCTGACGGACTGGGAAATAAGACAGGTGCCTATTCGCTGGCCAATCATTTTGCAGCACTGAAAGATACCGGAGCGAACGATCTTGATAAGGATACTCCTTATTTTGACGTGATCGTTTATTCTTCCGGAAAGCTTGCAGCAGGTGCCGATGCCGGAAAGCAGGATGCGCCGAGTGCGGATATCAAGCTCAGCTTCTATGTGGATGACAAGGTTCAGTATAACGAACTGGAGCCGCTTCCGACAACAAATCCGCCTACATTTCCCTGGACATGTCCCACAAATGGCAAGACATATCAGCTTGAAACGGACTATACCAAGGATCTTCTGGCAAAATTCTATGATGACACAGCAGCCCAGAATGCGGACACGGCAAATAAAGCCAGTTATCTGGTAAAGGGTTCTGATCTGGAGACGGATGTTGCGATCGATGAAAGCGAGATGACGGAAGGAGATGCAACCCAGAAGACGGATGGCATCAACTGGATGACAAAGAATGCTGATTTCTGGTCCATGACAAAAGCCATCGACCATCAGCAGTACGATAACCATACCATTATCCTCATTTGCGAGGTTCCGGTTCTGGAAGGCCTTAAGATCTCAGGAACAGACAAGAGATCAGTCATACTGGATGTAAACAGCTTTGATATCCAGATCGCCAATAATTCAGAGAAGGATACGGCAGGCCTGGAGATTGATAACAATGCACAGATGAGACTGATGGACAGTTCAAATACCTCCGGTGCCGAGCTGGCGATCGGAAACAATGCGACCATGGTCATTAAAAAGGGAGGCGTCATGATCATTGATGAATCCTGTACGGCTGAGGTCGAATATGATGCCGCTACGGCAGTAGAGCAGTCTCAGATGGATACTTCTGTACTGAATGGCGCCATTGTTGTAGAGGATGGCGGAAAGCTGATTAATTATGGCGTGATTAACGTCGAAGGAACAGAAGGAAAACCTCAGCAGGAGGGACAGACGGTATATTACGACAAGAAGAGCGCGGACATTACGGTAAAGAAAGGCGCGATCCTTGACAATTACGGGTGTGTATCACTTAAGGGCGTTATGTACATGCTCGGAACATTTAATAATTACGGAAAATATGACGATGTCATCACGGCATATGATCCCGATAAAGGAAATACTTCCTATCATAAGGGTGTTCAGATCACCTGGAAGGATGATGTTACTGCCGAGGGTGTGGAACCCGGTGTGCTGAATATCGGAATCGATGCAGACAAGAATGTTGATAAGAGCGCAACCTTCAATAATTACGGTGATGTGGCCATCTTCCCCGGAACCATCAATCTTTACGGAACCTTCAGTAATCTGACAAAGGACGGGTATTCGGGACATTTATACACAAGTACGGTAAAGGAAGCCATCATCCCCATCACACCTGACCCGAATGATCCCCTTACTGTAGAGAAAACGGTAGTAGTGGATCCTCCGAAGAAGAGTGTGTTCAATAATCAGGGAACCTTTGATAAGGGAGAAGGCGTAGTAGCCAAGGTTACGGTAGAGCTGATCCATAACGGCGTACCCGGAAAGCTGACGGTTCTTCCGACTGCAACATTGACACAGCCGGTAGAGAAGACACTTTCTTATACCGGAGAAGCTCAGGAGCTAGTTACGGCTGGCAGCACAACCGAGGGAAAAATGTATTATGCTCTTGGTGAAAATGAAGAGGAAGCACCGGAATTTGATGCTTTATCCGAAGCAGCGGAAAAGAAGTGGACAGAAGTGGTTCCGTCTGTGACGAAAGCCGGAACATACTATGTATGGTACATGGTAGTTGGTGATGATGACCATAATGATACGGAGCCTGTCTGCATAAAGACAGAGATTCCCTTCCCGGTAAATCATACCGTACTCTTTGTAGTAGAAAACGGTTCCTGGGATGACGGAACGGCAGGCGACAAGGAAGTAACAGTGAGTGGTTATGAGGGCGATGTTCTGAAGCTTTCCGAGACGGATATTCCTGCAGTCGGTAAGAAACCCTCATCCGGATATCAGGCAGGCGACTGGGATGTGATACCGGATGCCGAGACGGTTGTTACGGAAGATATTGTATTTACCTACACTTATGAAAAGAAGCCGGATCCCGTGATCCCGGAGCCGGTTGATGACAAGGCAGAGAAGGATGCAGAAGCAGCTGAAAAAGTTACCAAGATGATCAATGCTCTTCCCGAAGCGACAGACATCAAGACATCCGATAAGACGGCTGTTGAAGCGGCACGTGCGGCTTATGAGGCGCTTACGGATGACCAGAAAGCACTGATCAGCAAGGATGTTCTGAAGAAGCTGACGGATGATGAAAAGGCTCTGAAGGAAGCGGAAGACGATACAGAAAAATATTCAAATGAGTGGGTAGACGGCAAGTGGTATGACGCGGACGGAGAGCAGACCTACGAACCTGAAGCAAAATGGTATAAGAATAGCAAGGGCTGGTGGTATGAGGACGAGTCAGGCTGGTATCCCAGAAAGAGCTGGCAGAAGATCGACGGAGAGCTGTACTTCTTCGACGCCCAGGGATATATGGAGGCAGATGCATTCCGTGATGGTTACTATCTGACGAAGAGCGGCGCCAGAGCAGAAGGAAAAGCACTCGGCTGGAAGAAGGATGCAAAGGGCTGGTGGTATGCACTGACTGAAGAAATCTGGATTTCAGGTATATGGCAGAAGATCGACGGAAGATGGTACTATTTCCATGAAGACGGTTACGCAGCACAGAACGAGTTTATAAAAGGCTGGTGGTGCAATGAAAACTGCGTGCAGAGCTATACCTACCGCAGCAGCTGGAAGAAGGACGCAAAGGGCTGGTGGTATGGTGATGCAACCGGCTGGTATGCAAAGGGAGAATTCTATCTGATCGATGAAGTATCCTATGCATTCAGTGCAGAGGGTTATTGCCTGAATCCCTGATCGGATAACAACATTAACATATGGTTGATTGAAAAATGCGGCAGGAGGGAAACCTCCTGCCGTTTGGACTTTTTGACCCTATCATCATAATAAGTGCCTGATTCATTTTCACATGCCCCGCAGGGAATCCGAAAGCTCTTTCACAAATTCCGCGGAAATCTCCCCGGCTCTGCGGCTGTCTTCACCGTCAAATCCATGACCTGCACCCTTCATGATGACCAGTCTTGAATCCGGGTAGAGCATATCCGCCCGTTCAGAATAGGAAAGCGGAACTACGGGATCCTGATCACCATGTATGATGAGTACCGGTTTCCTGAAGGCCGGCATGGAACCGTAAATATCGATATCCATGGCTGTCCGGTTAAAGTCCGGACTAAGTATATGCCCCATACAGGTATTATCATTTCGGTCAAATCTTGCACGGGAGTCATCGGGGATCACAAATGCGGGATACCACAGGATCAATCCTATTACAAGGTTCTGAAGCAGGGCGGCAGCATAAGCTGATACAAATCCTCCCATACTTTCGCCCATAAGAAAGAACGCCTCCTGATCTACATATGGCTGTTTCAGAATCTCTCTGATCACTGCCTGAAGATCTTCAGCCTCCGTTAAGACCGTCATTTCCTGCATATGCCCATCGCTGAGAGACATAAGACCGCCTCCGCAGAAATCATAGAATACGCAGTTGATCCCGGCCTCAGCAAATGTTATGCCGTGATGCTGCAACTCCCTGTAATTACTTCCGAATCCATGAGAGAAGATCACCGTCGGATACTTTTTCTCTTCGTCCGTGTCAGGGCGATATACGTTACCCCGGATACGATATCCGTTTTTCTTTGTACAGTTCAGCTCATCAATATACATTGGGTTGGATCCTTTCTGTCTTGTTTGCAGATGCCGGCGGGAGAATTATATCATAAACCATGGGCAGTCTCCAAAACCGGCATGAGATTGTGCAATCTAAATATAACTAAATACGCCTGATTTGGCAAACTGACTGCAGATACTTTTTCCGGCTGTAGGAAATATTGCCGGCAACCGGCGAATCCGGGGAGAAAAAGCGGATTCGTTCCCATTATCATAGGTCAGAATCCGCCGAGGTGCCTGCAGGGAGCTTCCCCGAGGATGCATTTCAATATGACCATCATAAAATTGTACAAAAGGCAGAACAGATCAGTTCTGCTTTTTTTTGAATGGGGAAATCGGATTTTACAACTATATTTTGTGGATGGAACAGGGCACTTTCAATGATATGGTGGCGTTCTGAAAATGGAAACGAAAAGGGCGTTTTCGGTTTACATAATGGAAATTGTGTAAAATGTTGAAAATCGTGTGAACTGTTCAAATTTCGTTGCCTTATTTGTAGGTTTTTGCTATATTAGAGATAACCATTGCTCTGGGTAGTGGGGTTAGTGCGTGCTTTTTTATGGTTTCATACAGAACTGCATGCACCTGTAACTCAGTAATGTTCGCTCGGTTCGATAACATTTTACAGCATGAGGAACTGGACTGAACTTGATTCATAGATGTAACTGATAGGTGGTAGATTCAGCAAAAAATCAACTGAGAGAGGGAGAAATTATGGCTGAAAAGAAGAGAGGGTTAAGGAGAAGAAGAACCTGGGAGCGTTTCGCAGCGGCCTTCATGGCTGTTGTTATGATGCTCTCGCTTGTTGTTGTAGGGGGATCGTCCAAGGTAGAGGCGGCGAATCAAGGATATCAGGTTAGGATTCATTTCTTGGATCGTGACGAGAAAACAGGTACCACGCCTACCGACCCTAGTCCGTTGGAAGATGGTCAGTTTTTTGTGTTGGTCGAGGCCACAAAAAAGTTTAAAGATTTTTACGGAAATGAAGTGACTTGGACGACCTATGCAATTCACAAAATAGATGAATTTAATACAAAAGATGACACAACAACAATAGATGTGGGGGCTTGGGAGTTTTACTGTGATCAGTATAATGGCACTCAATTTACCTATCGTGAAAATGCAAATGGGGCAGGTCATTATGATCAGGGCGATGGTTGGAAGGTCACAGATGTACGATTATTAAAATATGCTTCTAACTCTTATTTAGATGTATATGACATCCATAAAAAGGAGGCGGATTACACAGGCATAATGTCGACAAATCCTCCGGAGGGATGGGCGTTTAAGAATAGAACCATCAATGTGGACGGAAATAGTACAGATATTACACTTTATAAGAATGCATTCATTACTAATTATGAATTGCGTTTTAATTTTGATGGCGCCGGATCAGCCATTACGGGTGACAGGTATTATGCTGTAGTTGATGTGGGGCATTCATTAGGTGATTATCATTCCTATTATTATGCACCTATTACTACTGATGGTAAAGGCGGGACGATCAGTATTCCTGTGTCAAAATGGTATTCAGAGAATGCCGGTGAATTGCCAGATGAGAAATTTACAGGTAGGGAGAAATCCCGTACTATTTATCTGCGAAAAGTAATGGAAAAGGAACCTGGTACGCCGGGAGCCTCCAATATCATCAAGGGAACAGATCCACTTCAAACACTTGATGTTAATGCTGCTGTAGGAAGATATGTGTATAATGGCTTCACAAGTGGTATGGATGAAAATAAAGCATCATTCACCAGAACATACTATGACACATTGAATTTTACTGCGGCGGCTGTTGATACTACATATAATTACACGAATATTCTTGGGGAAGCTTTGAACTATGGCGTGACGGCCAACAGCATGAGCACTCAGGGACATTTTGAGTCCAATTTTGCCACCAATATGTTCCGTAACAGGACGGAGGCGGAAGCAGCAGGTGGGGAAAGGATGTCTAAGGCAAATTTCGATCCGGATCTGTCAGGGGACGGAAAGGGTCATCCGATTCCCGGAACATTTTTAATTACAAATGTAGAAGAAGGAGCACAGGTGACTTTTGGTGATCGTACTCCTGCTACGGCATATGTGCTTACCACTGCGGATGCCGCAGATAGAGTTAACAGTAATTCAGCACCGGGAAAGGTAGTTAAGGTTTCCACGGAAGAAAACAAGATAAGATCGACTGTAAATGGTATGATCAGTCATATGACAAATGTGTCTGCGGATCTCTTGAAAAAACCCATGGTTGCTTTTCCAGGTGCAGGTACGAATTGCTTAAATATCGATATCAGTAATAGTTATCCTGATTATGCCGTCGTATATGTTGATGGAGATAATTACCTGGAAGCGATTAAGGCAGGTGGAGATGGGTCCACAAAGGGTGTAAACATTAAATGTCTTGATCATCAATTGGTTGTGTTTAATTTCGATACGACTAAAGATGTTGAGATTGGGTGTATTGTAGTTAACGGAAGAGACTCAACAACCACACTATACGATAATAACTGTGATGACAACAATAGAGCAGATTATGCCAACAGGCATGTTGTCTGGAATTTGGCAAGTGCTGATAAAGTTAATCTTAAAGAGTCGGGAGGAATTTACCTTCTTCCGAAAACTACTTCGTACATCAATGCAGGTGGGACATCTACTGGCTGGGTGGTTAGTGCCGGTCATGCACATATGGGAGATGGCGAGTTCCATTATGTATATCAGGGACTGACAGCTCCCGATTCAACATTAGAGTTATCGCTGAGAAAAGTTGTCAATGGAGTTACACCGACAGCTGATCAGAAATTTACTTTCACGGTAGAAGTGTATGATGATCAGGATACCGAAAATCCGTTTAAGGCACCACAGGTAAGTGACGGCAAAGGTGGATATAAGGATTATACAGTTGAAAACGACGGCGAGAGTATATTGATCCCCATGCCTGAAATGAAAGATGGCAGTAATGTAGTTCGGATCAAGGAAGTAGAAACTGAGGGATACACGAAGAATGAACAGGTGTTTTATGCAGAATTTTACGTTCAGGTTATAACTGTAGACCAAAAGAAGGTAAGAATTCCTGGAACTCCTTCGTATTATAAGAGTTTTAATGAAAAAACAGGGGAACTGGCGGAAAAGCTTACGAATACGCCGACTTTCAACAATACAGAATCTCCAAATGCTGGCACGATTAAGATAACCAAGACCATCAAGGGTGATGTGACGAAAGAGGATTTAAGTGGCCTCAAGTTTGAAATATTTGACACATCTGATGAGAAAAAACCGGTTAAGAGCGTAATGCTGAGCCAGTTTACAAAGACGAACCCGGATTCCGGTGATGTGAAGGATACTTATACTTACAGCTTGGCAGTGGACTCGACAAAGACATACTATGTGGTCGAAACTCTTTCTACTCCAAAGGGCTTTGATGTAACGGTTAAGTATGAAGTTGGAACATCGGGTGTTTCTGATGGAAATAAGACGAAAAACTTTACGGTGCCTGCCAAGGGAATCCAGAATATTGCTTACGAGAATGATTACAAACAGAAAAAGGGTAAGCTGACTGTAACCAAAAAAATTGCAGGTGATGCTCCGACAACAATGCCGACATTTAAGGTATCGGTATATAATTCGGATACAAAGAAGTATTATGATAAGAACGGCAAGGACTATGATACCGTTCAGTGGGAGGCAATTGTTCCGAATACGCCGATTGAGTTTAAGGATCTTCCTGTTGGCGATAATTATGTAGTAGCTGAAGATGAAAGCTCAGCAAAAGATGTCAATGGTGGATTTATCTTTGTTTCTGCTTCCATTTCCAATAATGGAAAAGTTAAGATTCAGGAGACACCCTCTGCAACTGTTGATATTACAAATGAATATCTGTTCACATCTCTAAAGATCCAGAAGGATGTAAGCGGGACAGATCTGACCGAATTCAAAGTGAAGGTATCGGATGCAAGTGGAAAGAATTATGGTAAAAACGGAAAAGTAATTGAGGGTGATGATCCGTATTTTACTATTAAGTCTACTGAAGATACTATTATCACCGGCCTTCCTGTAGGAACCTATACAGTCACCGAAAAGGATGCCAGCGTACAGGGCTTTACACTGACCGGTACATTTACGGGTACAGCAACGATTAGCAAGACAGCTAAGAATGCAACCGTAAAGCTGGTTAACAATTACAAAAAGATTGTAAAGATTAGTAAGACGGATCTTGGCGGAACGGCAGTATCTGGAGCAACGATTGTTCTTAAGGATTCTGACAAGAAGCAGATTGAGAGCTGGACGTCCGGAGAAACAGCAAAGACCTTCGAATTGGAAGCGGGTACCTACTATTTCCAGGAGACGGTTGCGCCTACAGGTTATGAAAAAGTTGATACAGAAATTGAGTTTACTGTAGACAATTCCGGAAATGTAACAGTTGTTACTTCATCTACAAGTGTTGAGAAGAAAGCAGACGGAACCATCGTGCTGAAAGATGCTCCGAAGAAGTATCCGGTATCGATCAGCAAGACGGATCTTGGCGGAACAGCACTGGAAGGTGCAACGATTGAGCTGTGGAAGAA
>JAFXZW010000108.1 GCA_017541035.1 Eubacterium sp.
CGCTCCGGTTTATTCCACGTTCCCTTGACTCCGTTCCCGCTCCTTTTTTTTAGTTCTCAAAAACGCTTATTTTGCAAAAGTTAACGCAATGCATTTTTCTGTTTATTGGATCTTTTGTTGCGTTAAATTTTTCATTTTAGGGTCCGTAGGCCTCCCGTAAGTATACATTACCACACAACACTGTCCCAAATTCTACCCATCAAAAGTTCAATAAATACGCGGTGTTTCAGACTCAATGTCTCAGAAGCCGCATAAATACTGGCCATATAACAAGTGGTTTTTTAGCATTTTTCTCTAGAATTTCATAAAAATAATTCCGAGCAGCAGAACGCCACCCGGAATCATTGATTTTAACGTTATCAACTCTTCATAAATCTCACAGATACGCTTCTGCTATCTGTTTTAATTCTTCTTTTGACTTCATTTCATTTAACATAATACCTTCTGTAAGTTCCGCACCTGGAGCACTATCTTCTAATCGTTCCAGCGTCTTTCCAAATCCGGATCCTCCGGATGTCGCCATAAGAACGATCTTCTTTCCGTGCATGTTGTAACTCTCCAGGAACGTGTTAACGATTGTGGGAGCAACATACCACCAGATCGGAAAGCAAAGGAATACCGTATCATATTGTTCAATTTTTCCGATTTTCTCTCCACCAATAGCAGGTCTACCAGATGGATCATTCATCTCCAATGAGCTGCGAGACTGCTCATCCCTCCAGTTAAGATCATCATTCGTATATGGGATCTCCGGTAGTATTTCATAAAGATCTGCACCTACCGCATCAGCTAAAGCTGTTGCCGCTATGCCAGTTGTCCCTGTAGCTGAAAAATAAGCCACCAATACTTGTGCCATATGTTCTGTCTCCTCCTGATATTCTAGGATGACTTATTTTACCATATCGTGTAGAAAGCTTCCACAGAAACTCAGAGAGGATTCAGAGAGGATTCAGTGGAAACCTATTTCAAGTCTGGAGACCCGGTGGGTCTCCAGCAGAACATCTTCCTTCTCCATTGTTAAGGCGAATCCATTCATCTTATTATGAGGATCCAGAGACCCACTTCAAGCTCTTCCAAGATAGACATCAGATTGGCAAGCAACGTCCACCCATTCGCCGGAAAAGCATCGGCAGATACGTGGACAGCTTGTTGGGGACTATCCGTCCCCAATCCCCTGAATTAACTAACCAGAAATTCCAACTAATTAAAATATACTCTTTTAATTTTTAACGTATTTGTTGATGTTTTTACATAATGGTGAGCTTATCTGTTCTGTCAGTTCCTCCGGTCCCAGACTGCTTTCCCCGGTCTGAACATCTAAGACTTTTTACGCCATTTTATGGCTTTCCCCGGCATTTATGGCTATGCCCGAGATCAGGAATGCTGCAACCAGAATCCAGCTTACCAGTTTTTTCTTCATACCTTCCGCCTCTCCTTCTTTTCCTTTATCAAATAAATGCTTACTACTTCCCCTTTGCACGCATTATTATAGCACCTCTTTTTCCCGCTGTATACGGGAAGCGTTGCTTAGTCCCTCAGCATCCGGGATAATGTCTCCTGATAGGTATACGCCAGCCGTTTGATCATCTTTCTGCTGTAATATCCTGAATGGTAGATCCGGAGCGTATAGCCGTTCTTCCCTTCCACAAGCTCCATATGTGCTTCCACCACAAGGTCCGTCATCGTCGAGACGATTTTATTGAGCACCTTCTCCCCGACCGGTAAATGATCATATCCACCGTCATCAATGATCCATTCCGGCAAAAACTGGAACAAGATGATCGGTGAAACACCTAATTCCAGCGCCAGAGGCCCAAAGGGATAATGACTGAGTCGAGCATATTTATAATACTGATCAGAAAGACTCTTCAGAAACGTCTTCATATTCCGACGGTCCACATGCGCCACCATAGGGACAACATTCATATATAAACCAATGGCGTTATAGCTTAGGAATCTGTCTCGTCCGTTCTCATTTATGCCGAAGAGGACGTCATCCTTCCCGGTCAGTCCGGCTAAGGTGAGGGCCAGCGCCGAAGTAAATAAAATGTTTTTGTTGGTTCCGAATCTGTCCGTAAATCTCTTTACCTGCGTCCTGCTTACGGAAAGCTCCTGCATGATAAATCCGGCATGCCCCATTTCTCCGGGATTTCGGTAGAAACCGACTCCCTTCCGATTCCCTAACATGGTCCTGGCATCCTGCATGATCTGATCATATCCCTCGCTGTTTCGGGTCTGCTGCTGGAAAGCGGCTATCTTTAAGAAATCGGTATCTACGTGCTTCGGCACTACACCCCTCAGCGCATTCAGGAATTCCCTTCGGAACACGTTCCCGGATATAAGGTCAAAGCAGATATGATGGAAGATTGACACCAGATAACGCTTTCTCGGTGTTCTTACGACCACATGCTTTGACAGGCTTTCGAAGATATCAAACTCCTCTTCCAGATGCCTGATCATATTCGCCAGGTTGGTCACACCCTTCCGTACCTCCGGGTTGGAACCCTTTACAAGCCAGGGGGTTCCATCCCGGAGTTCCACATGCATGCTCATCACCGGATGTGCCTTAAATACAATATCCAGCGCTCTCCGGATCTGCTTCTTGCTGTATCTTTTATCGATGGGAATGATCACCGGAATCATAAAGGTGTCATTTTTCCTGCGTTTTTCATAGTCCTTATAGATCGTCATCTGGGAGTTGTTCAACGGGCAGCCACTGTCAAGGGTATAATGTACCTTTTTCGGAGACAGCTCCTCCACTCCCTCAGCTATGGCCGCCGGCGTACGAAGGCTTAGAATATCCGCCACCCTAATTCCATAGTCCCGAAGACCTGACAGCAGTTTCACCGCAGTCAGGGAATCTCCACCCAGGCTCATGAAATCATCATGGATACCGATCCGTTCCATTTCAAATACCCGTTCAAATTCACGGACGATACGCGCTTCCAGTTCATTTCTCGGTGCAGCATACTCTGCGTGCAGCCTGCTGAAGTCAACCTCCGGCAGCGCACGCCTATCCACCTTCCCGTTGACATTCAGCGGTATACTGTCCATCCGGATCACAAAGGAAGGAATCATATAATCCGGCACACGACCGGTGAGGTACGACTGTACCCTGCTCGCTGCCGCTTCCTCATCCGGATCCTCCGTTACAACATAAACGATCAGCTCATTATTTCCATCCAGCTTCCGGATCCGGGCAGTCACGTCACTTACCCCGTCGATCTTTCGGATCAAAGCTTCAACTTCTGATAATTCCAGCCGGTTCCCCCGGATCTTCACCTGACTGTCCCGTCGTCCGATGAATCCGTAACTGCCATCGGGTAAGATTCTTACCACATCTCCTGTGGCATAGAATGTACTATAGTATCCCGAGCCTTCTTCAAAAGGATTCGGAAGAAATGCACGGGCAGTTTCTTCCTCGCGGTTCAGGTATCCGTCCGCAAGCTGCGGCCCGGAGAGATACAATTCACCCACAGCACCCACCGGTACTCTTCTACGCTCTTTGTCCAGAACATACGCTTTCGTATTGCCGATCACAAAACCGATACTTGAAGGATCGATCTTCTCTTTCAGATCGATACTGGTAACATATACACACGCCTCGGTCGGACCATAGGTATCTGTGATCCTGTAATCTCTGTCAACACTCACCTGTCCCAGTTTCTCTCCGCCGCATACCAGATCCCGAAGGGAGGTATCAGCAATCTCCTGAATGAATAGCCGGGCTATCTGTGTGGGAAGATGTGCCTGTGTCACACCCTGGTCTACGAAATGACGATTCAGCGCCTGAATATCCAGCTTTTTCTCGTTTGGAATGATATCCATGCATGCGCCGGAAGAAAACACGGAAAAGAGAACCTCCATGGACACATCAAACCCGATGGAAGCATATAAAGCACAATTATCTCCCGGAAGAAGCGGTATATCCCTCCTATGGGACGTAGCGAAATTCAGCACGGATCTCGCGGTAATCTTCACCCCTTTCGGAATGCCGGTGCTACCGCTGGTGTAAAGTATGGCAGCAATATTGCCTGAAGTAAAAGGCAACTCCGTCAGCGTTCCGATCTCCTCTTTCAGTATCCCGGAGATGTTGAAAAGGGTACTTCCATACCCGGCCAGCTTTTCCGCCCGTTCCTGAGTATCATCGCTAACGATAAGACACCCGTTCACTGCATCCCGGATTATAAAGGACAGACGCTCATCCGGCAGATTCTCATCCAGCGGAACATAGGCTGCACCTGTGGAAAGAATACCTAAAACAGAGAACACATACAGCTCCGAACGGGGCACCAGAAATCCGACTCTGTCCTCCGGCGTAATGCCAAGCGAAAGAAGCTTCTGCCGGATCCGATCCGCGATAAAAGCCCCCTCGGCAAAGGTATAGGATGTATCCTTATATGTCACTAATCTATTTCCCGGATATTTGGACAGGGTATCACGGAAAGCCTCCAGAATATGCCCATAGGGGAGTTTCGCTTCTGTCTGATTCCAGCCGTTTAACAGTGACAGATCCTTCGTGGAAATATAAGAAATCTCCTGCATCCGCTCAGCTGTCATCATACTCCGGAGAATCATTTCATAGGACTCGGCAAAGCGTTGTATAAAATCTTCCGAATAACGTGAGGAAGACTTGATCCGAAGGATCAGGCCGTCATCTTCATTGTCAAATACATAGAAGGAAAGCTCCGCATCCGGATCCTGCGGCAGCGGCTCAAGTTTGAGACTTTGCCCGTATCGGTTCAGGGTATCCATATAGAGAGAATGTGCATACTGGAATGTAGTCCCGGCATTCAATTCATATCCGGAAGCAAGCGTTCGGAACGGAACCAGATCATATTTCATCACAGAATTCATGAGATCCGATGCGTAGGAAAGAAAAGCATCAACCTTCTGATTCCGGCAATCCATAAGGATCGGCAGGGTCTTTACATACATTCCGATGGAACGGGACAGGTCCATATGGCCTCTTCCGTCTTCGATCAGATTGAAAAGCACCTTCTCCGAGCCGCTGAACCTGGAAAGGGTATAGGCAAAGATACCCATAAAGTACTGGTTACGTGTCATGGAATGCTTCCGTAAGAAAGCGTCCAACTGCTTCTTATCAATGTCGAAGGTATGGATTGATTCAAAAGCTTTCTCTGCACCATTCACAGACGGGAGCATGGGATAAACCTCATCCCTGTCGGCAAGCATATGAGCATAGAAGTCGAGAGCCTCATCCATTCCGGACGAACGGATGAACTCTTCCAGGGAAGTCTCCTGTAGCATTCCCATATCTACAGAGTCTATGGTATCTCCCTGCAAGAGAGCCCCCAGACTATCCAGGAAGACATTCATGGAAGCGCCGTCAAAGACCAGATGGTGGAAATCCACACAAAGAACTGTGGCGTCTTCCTCCCGGAGGATCATGAATCTCGACAGACTTTTTTCCAGTTCGAACGGCCTTACAAAGGAACTGATCTCATCCACGGAGCCTTCCCGGATTTCGGGTTCCGCGTCATATGCCATGGCCGGTGACCCTTCCGTATCCCGGACCCGGCCTCGCAGGACCGGATATGCCGTAAGAAGTTCCTCCAGCGCAGCCCTGATCCTGTCCGGGGAATAGTTTTCACGGAACCGGATGATATAGGGAATATTATATGCCGTTCCCTTTTCATGAACGCTTTCATCCAGATATACATTTAACTGGGATTCCGATAATGGACAGGGTCTGTCATAGGAGTATTTCGTGAGATCAGCCTTGAACGAATACAAAGATCCCTTCATAGTATCGGCAATGGCCGCCGGCGTCCGAAGGCGCAGAATATCGCCGACCGTGATGCCGGTATTTCCCAAAACAGAAACCAGCTTCACCGCCGTCAGGGAGTCGCCGCCAAGACGGACGAAATCATCATTGATTCCGACCTGCTCCAGTTCAAAGACTCTTTCAAATTCACGGACAACTCGTTCTTCCAGTTCATTTCGGGGTGCAGCATACTCTGCATGCAGCATGCCGAAATCAACCTCCGGTAATGCACGCTTGTCCACCTTACCATTGACATTCACCGGAATGCTGTCAAGACGGATCACAAAGGATGGAACCATATACTCCGGTACACGGCCACTTAGATAAGATAATACCCTGTTCGCGGCGGATTCATTATCCGGATCCTCTGATACAACATAAACGACCAGTTCATTATTCCCGTCCAGCTTCCGGATCTGGGCGGTCACATCGCTTACCCCATCGATCTTTCGGATCACGGCTTCGACTTCCGTAAGTTCCAGCCGGTTTCCACGGATCTTTACCTGGCTGTCCCGCCTTCCGATGAATCCGTACCTTCCATCCGGCAAAACCCTTACCACATCCCCTGTGGCATAGATGATTCCGTATTCCTTTCTGTCTTCAAAAGGATTCGTCAAAAATGCCCGGTTGGTTTCCTCCTTACGGTTCAGGTATCCGTCTGCAAGCTGCAGGCCGGAGAGATACAGTTCTCCCACAGCCCCCACCGGTACTCTTCTACGCTCTTTGTCCAGAACATACGCTTTCATATTGCTGATCACAAAACCGATACCGGACGGATCGATCTTATCCTTCAGATCGATACATGTCACGGTTATACATGCTTCCGTAGGCCCATAGGTATCCGTGATCCTGTAATCTCTGTCAACACGAACCTGCCCCAGCTTCTCTCCGCCGCTTACCAGATCCCGAAGGGATGTATCAGCAATCTCACGGATAAACAGCCGGGCCATCTGCGCAGGGAGATGTGCCTGCGTCACACCATGCTCCACGAAATGACGATTCAGCGCATGAATATCCAGCTTCTTCTCTTCCGGAACGATATCCATACATGCACCGGAGGAAAGCACGGAGAAGAGAACCTCCATGGAGACATCAAACCCGATGGAAGCATATAACGCACAAACATCTCCCGGAAGAAGCGGGATCTTCTTCAGGTGGAAAGATGTATAGTTTAGTACCGCTCCTGTAGTAATCTTCACACCTTTCGGAATACCGGTACTGCCGCTGGTGTAGAGTATGGAAGCAATCGTTCCCGGAGTAAAGGTAAGCTCCGTCAGCGTTCCGATATCCTCTTTCATGATCCCGGAGATATTGAAAAGGGTAATACCGTCCCCTGCCAGCTTCTTTGCCCGTTCCTGTGTATCATCGCTTACGATCAGACAACCGGTTACGGCATCCTGAATCATGAAGGACAGACGTTCATCCGGCAGATTCTCATCCAACGGAACATAGGCTGCACCTGTGGAAAGAATACCTAAAACGGAGAACATATACAGCTCCGAACGGGGGACCAGAAATCCGACTCTGTCCTCCGGCGTAATGCCAAGGGAAAGAAGCTTCTGCCGGATCCGATCCGCGATAAAAGCCCCCTCCGCAAAGGAATAGGATGCATCCTTATATACAACCATTTTATTTTCCGGATACTTGGACAGGGTATCACGGAAAGCCTCCAGAATATGCCCATAGGGAAGACTAACTTCCGTCAGGTTCCAGCCATTTAGCAGAGAGATATCCTCTTCGGATGTATAAGGAATCTCCTTCAGCCGCTCTGCCGTCATCATCCCCCGGAGGATCTGCTGATACGCTTTGGCAAAACGAGTAATAAACTCCTCCGAATAGCGGGAGGAGGAAAGGATCCTGAGTGTCAGTCCCTTCTCCCCGTTGTTTAAAACATTAAAGGACAGCTCCGAATCCAGATCATGCTTTAACGGTTCGATCTCTATATTTCTTCCCTCCATGTTCAGGGCATCCGTAAACATGGCATGAGAATACTGGAACAGAATACCTGCGGTAAGATCAAATTCGGAAGCCAGGATACGGAAGGGGACCAGGTCATACTTCATGACGGAATTGATCCGTTCCGAGACTAACGAAAGGAAGGACGCCATGTCCTGATCCTTACAGTCCATAAGAACCGGAAGTGTCTTTACATACATTCCGATAGACCGGGACAGATCCACATGCCCCCTTCCGTCTTCGATCAGATTAAAGAGTGCCTTCTCTCCGCCGGTGAACCTGGAAAGGGTATAGGCAAAGACACCCGCAAAAAACTGGTTGTGGGTGATGGCATGCTTTCGAAGAAAGGAAGCCAGCTGCTCCATATCCATGTCAAAAGTCTCTATATATTCAAAATCTTCCCCTGCTCCGGTGACGGAAGGCAGCAGTTCATGGGCTTCTTCTCTGTCGGCAAGCATCTCTCTGTAAAATGCCTTTGCCTCGTCCATACCGGAGGAAGCGACTGCTTCCTCGAAGGCCAGTTCCTTAAATAATCCCCGATCCACGGAATCCAACGCTTCCTCCCCTAAAGCAGAAAAGAGGCTGTTCAGGAAGACATTTAACGAAACACCGTCAAAGATCAGGTGATGAACATCCGCGCACAGGATCGTAGCTTCTCCGTCCCGGGCGATCAGAAATCTGGCGAGGCATTCATCCGTTTTAAAGGGCACGACAAAGGACCCGATCTCCTCTACAGATCCTTCCGTGATCACGGGTTCCGCATCAAAGCAGAGGGACAAAGCACCATCCTGATTCAGGACACGTGCTTTTAATATCGGGAATGCTTTAAACACCTTCTGCAGTGCCTGCTTCAGCAGATCTGCAGAAAATCCGTCCTTTTTGAACCGCAGAGTGAACGGGTTGTTATACGCAGTTTCCCGGTCATGTACGCTTTCATCCAGGTATATATTCAGTTGAGACTCTGATAAGGGACATGGTGCATCGAAGGAATACTTCTTCTCATCCACCACCGGATGGGCATTTCGATTCGACCTTACATAATCCGCAATCTCCTCCGGCGTGGAAAGGCCGATCAGTTCATTCGCGGAGAGACTGATCTTCAGCTTATCCTGCAGCAGAAGCTGCAGCCTCATGGCAGAAAGAGAGGTTCCGCCCAGAGCAACAAAGCGGTCATCCGGCAGTACAACCTCTAACCTAAGAACCTCACGGAACGCTTCCACAACTGCACGGAGGGTTTCATCCTTGATCTCTATGTTCTGCTGCCGGGCCACCCTTTTCAGGCCGGTTCTATCGACCTTTCCGTTGATATTCAGCGGAATCTTATCCAGCTTTACAAAAAGGGATGGAATCATATAATAGGGCAGTTCCCGCTTCAGCGCTTCCCTGATCCGGTTCTCCAACAGGTCATCATTCTGCTCCGAATCCTGATCCGCATCTTCCGTTTTCTGATCCACACCGGTTTTATTCGAGAGTGTATAATACGCGGTCAGTGTATCATTTTCAACATCCAGACATACATCAGCAATCTCCGGGAAGCTCTTCATGATGGCTGAGATCTCGCCGGATTCGATCCGGAAGCCTCTGACAGAAAGCTGGTCATCTTCCCGTCCGATGATCTCGATCTCGCCATCAAAATTATAATAGCCGATATCACCGGTACGATACATGGTCCGGTTGGTATCGCAGTCAGAATAGGGATTCTCCACAAAGCTTTTGGCGGTCAGCTCCTGATCATTGCAATATCCGGGCGTCATAATGCCACCGGATATGCAGATCTCACCGGGAACGCCTACAGGCATCTGACGATTCTGCTCATCCAGAATATAGGCCGAGGTATTCGCAACCGGTCTTCCCAAAGGAACCCGGTCGTCCTTAGTGTTCTCCAGATCATAGATCTTACTGATGGCTACTATGGTTTCGGTGGTGCCGTAGAAATTCACCAGCTTGGTGTGTCTCTCTGTATGACTGAGTTCATTCAGCTTAGCACCGGCCAGAACCAGATAATCCAGATTCAAATCTTCCCTTTCGTAGATGGGAATTCCCACCGTCGGAGGCAGGATCAGGCTGTTCATATGATTTTCTTTCAGCGCCTTGATCAGCAGCAGGCTGTTCCTTTGCTCCTCTTCGTTGAACAGTCTGAGGGAGCAACCCATAAAAAGTGCTGCACAGACCACAAAGGATGCCACAAAGCTGAAGCTGAAGAAAGATCCCATGCAGTCCCCGCAGGAGGTATGAAACACATCCGTTAAAGCTACGGCAGCCCATGGGAACTGCCGGTTGTAAAACATAACTCCCTTGGGGATGCCTGTGGTGCCGGAGGTAAAGAGGATAGCGAACAAGTCCTCTTTTTTACTCTGTATCTCCACTACCACATCATGGTCATATTTAAGATCTTCCAGACAGATCACACGGATGTCCGAATCCAGTTTCTCTCCTATGGCTTTTACTGTGATGAAATGATCCACTCCGGCGATGCCGATCATATGCCGGATTCGGTTCACCGGAAACTGTGTATCGATGGGAACATAAGCTGCACCAATCTTATTCAAAGCCAGAACCAGTTCCGGGAAATGATAGGTTCTCGGAAGCATTAATGCCACGCGGCTGCCGGGGGCAATATGGAACCGGTTTGCCAGATCATAAGCCACGGAATTGCTGGATCTCTCCAGTTCTACATAACTGATCTTATTCACCCCGTCATCTACCGCCAGAGCATTCGGATTCTCTGCCGCAAAGCTTCGGAACGCCTCTGCAAACATCCTGTCCTGATCTACTTCAATGGTTTTACCCTTGGAGAATTCGGATAGGCATTCCTTCTCCTCTTTCGAAAGAATGTCCAGATCCGAAATCTTACATTCCTGAGAGCGAAGGATCTCATCGGTTAAGCTTTCCAGATTCTTCACCATGTGACTTATATACGTCTCCGTGAAAAGCCCGGTGTTATACCTTATCTCCACTGCGCCTTCCCGAAGGATCAGCATCAGGGCATAGGCATCCTCCGAATTCGCATCCTTACTCTCATCAGAATCAGAAAGGTCATAAACCGAGTAATAGGAGCCTTTCTCCGTAAGATACTGACTCACATCAACATCCGTATGCTCCACAGCCTCCTGATACGCTGCTTTAAAGGACCGAAGGAAATCCGGGAAGCTGCTCTCCTGATCCACAGGAACCCTGAGCAGCGTCTTCCTTCCGGGCTGTTCACCTTCCTTTGCAGGCATTCCGGTATACATCAAAACACCGGGGAGCCGGTCGATCCGTGACAGATACAGCGCAAATACGCTCCCGTAAAAGTCAAACAACGAAGAATTCGTCTCACTCACATGGGCAAGGACACTGTCTTCCTTTATTCTGACCGGTACGGAACCATAGTCGTTTCCTTTGATGTTATAGAATTTCAGATACCTGCCGGAATCTGCCATCAGCTCTGACCAGTATCCGGAATTCTTTTCAACTCTGTCCATTGTTACTTTAAGCCTCCTGATCAGGAAATCATCTGCAATACTCTTACTCTTTATCCTTCACACTCTCCACAATATCCCACTTCCGAAGGGACTTCATGGATATGATATGCCCGATGATCAGATACCCGAGAACCAGCGCGGCGGTCTGCAGGTAAAGATACGGTTCATTCACAAAGGGATAGCTTCTTCCCTCCGTCTCCATATGATCGATCGCCATTTTTGCCACCAGCGCTCCCGCCGGAATCCCGATCAGACAGGCGAATACATAATATAGCGCTGTCTGGAAAAACAGGCGGAAGGATAGTTCAGAGCACTGGAAGCCCAGTGTCCGGAGGATACAGAGATCCTTCTTCTGCTCCAGAAGGTTGGCAAGAAGCGTATTTGTTATAATTACAAATCCGATCAGGACCGAGAACAGAATGACGGCAATCACGCAGGCAGTAAAGCCCCGGAAGTTTTTCTTCCAATAGTTGTAATTCTGGTCGATAAAGGACGCAAGGATATATCCGTCAACCTCCGATAACTTCTGCCCCAGTTTGATCTGCTGATCCGGTTCCACCGAGAGGAGAACCGAGTAAAATACAGGTTCCCCGAGACGTTCTGCCGCTTCCAGAGAAATAAACTGAACACGGCCTTCATACTGCTCGGAAATGGCTGTTACCGGGAAACTCTCTCCGTCGATGGTAACCACTTCTCCCGCCTTAAGGTTCAGTTTCTCAGCGATATATCTCTCCAGAATCAGGCCCTCCTCCGATAGCCTTAAATCCTTTTCATCGGAATCAAGGATTCTGACCTTATCGGTATCCTTTGGGATTGCCTGGATGAAAGCCTCTTCCGAAGCATCCCCGAAACGGATCTCCTTTTTATAATACCTGACGGACTCCGGCGAGCTTGCGATCCCAAACCGCTCCAGCTCTCCGATCTTTTCTGCAGAAGGTTCATAACTGAAAAACGCTTCGCAGTCATAGTTGACCCGGTCTTCGTAATAGCTGACCAGAAGCTTATCCTTGCATGCCCCGAAGGAAAAGGCTGAGAACATCAGCATGGATGAAGCGGCAAGACAGATCACGGTAAAGAAGAATCGCATTTTATTCCTCATCAGTGAGAATACACTGTATTTGAAAAACGAGTTGGAATTTCTCATAAAACCGCTTGCATGGAACGCCTCCTTCGGAGCCGGCCTGGTCATGGCCTCCGCAGGCGCAATATGATTCACATAGCCCATGCTAAGCAAGGTGGCGATCTGTCCCACCAGCACCGTTATACCGGCAGCAAGCAGGATCCGTCCCCAGTAAAACTGGTGGTTCATATAATAGAGATCAAGAAAGTCCTGAAAGCTGTTACCGATCAATCTTCCCACGATAATCCCCATAAGTGCCCCGATCAAAACTGCACCAAGGGAGACGATCAGGCTCACCGTACAAAACTGCGATACGATGGAACGCTTAGAAAAGCCAAGGGCACGCAGAATTCCGATCTCCCTGCGGCACCGCCGAACCAGTAGATTCATGAAAAGGAAGATCACGATCAGTGCAACGCCAAAGAAGACCATGGGGATGTACATGGTCATGATCTCCAGAGGACTTAAGTTTTCTCCCTCCAGTTTATCCCGGAGTTCTGATGTCTGATACGTGTAGCTTTCCTTGATCTCAACATCAATCAGGGCTTCCTCTGCCCGGCGTCGTACATCTTCCGGATCCATGCCCTCCGAAACCCGGATCAGGAACTGATTGCAGAAGTTTTCATATCCCTGCCAGTCATCCAGCTGATCCTTTGCATTCGCAAGCTCCTCCTCGCCCCGGGACAGTTCCTTCAGAATCTTCGACCACTCGGATTGGACCTCTGCCTTTGCTTCCTTCAGCAGGTCCCGTGCATTTTCAAACTCTGTTTTTCCGTCAAGGATTCCCTGCTCGATGGCTTCGATTGCTTTCTCGATCTCGATCAGATACTTCTCGATCTCTCTTCTCCCGTCAGCGATCTGCTTTTCACCGTCCCGGATCTGGCTTCTGTAGGAATCCAGCGTCTTTTCGCCGTCCCGGATCTGCTTCTTACCATCCGAAAGCTTCTTCTCGTACTTCTCCAGCTCTCCGTATCCGGCATCGACGGTCCGAAGGCCTTCCTCGATCTGCTTCAGATAACCGGAATACTCCTCCAGCTGTTTATAGCCCTCCTCCAGCTTAGTCTCCATATCCTTCACGTAAAGAACCGCGGAATCAACAACCTCCTTCACGGTTTTACTGTCTTTTACAAAGGTATCCAGGAATAACCGGCTTTGGGATATGATCTCCTCCCGAAACTTTTCCCCTACCGCCGGATCCTCCGCCCGCTTTACCGCGTCACTCAACTGATCCCGGAGCTTTCGTAGTGTATCGGAATACTGTCCCATATGATCCAGCAGGGAGTCCACATTCACATCATGGATTTTCTGATCAAAGGACTTCAGCATTCTGATCACATAGTCCGTATTCGAAAGAATCCGGTCCACATCCGAAACAAGAGCGGATGCACGTTCATAGGTATCCTTCGGAAGATTAATACTCCCTACGATCTGTTCGATCTGATCCTTATTGTCTTCCAGAATCCGGATCAGCTCTTTCCACTCGTCGATCTTTTTCTTATTCTCATCCAGACTACGCCTTCCCTCATCCAGCTTCGTCTTCAGTTCGTTATACTGCGCCTCCAGTTCCTTTTTGGTCCGGTCCAGTTTCTCACGCTTTCCGGCCAGTTCCTTCTTCGAATCCTCCAGCTTTTGCTTTTCCTGCAAAAGCTTCTTTTCACCATCCGCAAGCTCATCCTTCTTCGACTGAAGCTGCTTTTCCAGTTCCGCCAATTCCTGCTGTTTCTTTCTTATCTCCTCCCGGTTCCGGAGCAGGGACTCCTTCTGCTGCTCCGCTTCCGAAAGCTTTTCCGTCATTTCCTTTTCTTTTTCCGACAGCTGTTTTTCGGAATCCGTAATCTGATCCAAAGTCTTTTCGTGCTCCGAATCCGCTTTTTCCTTTGCCTCTTCATATTCCCGGTTCTTCGTTTCCCACTCGGCAAAGGCCTTCACATATTCCGGGTTTTCTTCATCCTCCAGAATCGACTCGGGGACATATATATAGCAGACATCCATGGGGGATGCTTTCATACGTCCGATGCTTGGAGTTGACAGGGTTTCCGGTCTGGAGATCACGCCATATACCGTACAGAGCCTTTCATCCTCTCCCAGCCGAGCCGTCAGTTCGTCCCCTGCATGAATTCCATTGCTTTCACAAAAGGCGTGCTCCATAAGGATTGGATATTCTCCCTTTTTATCCACCTTTTCCCAGTAATAAAACTTTGAAAAATCCTGTTCGTCGTAGGTCAGGGCTTCTGCTGAGATGTAGCGCCCTTCTCTGTCGATCAGAACAAGATTTCCCTTCAGTCTCGGATTCACCTCCTCCACGCCATCCAGGCCACGGAGCAGATCTGCCTTGTCTTTGGTTGTGGTTGTCGTCGAGATCACCACATCCGGATATCCCATATCCGAAATATACTCATTCAGTGTCAGTTTCAACGAAAAAAAGCCATTGGACATGCCGGACATGATTCCACATCCCAGCGATGATACCAACAGCATGGATACCAGCAGTCTGGCGTATTTTTTTCTGATCACGCGAAACAAGCTGTTCTTCATTCCAAAACCACTTCCAAATGTATATTACCACTCGATCATTTCCGCCGAAGCAGGTGTATCGTTGACCTCCGTACGGATCACCCGTCCGTCCTTCATGACGATCACTCGGTCTGCCATCGTGGAAATTTCCTTTGTATGTGTGACGATGATCACTGTTTTCCCATGTACTCTCACCAGATCCTGTAACTGTACCAGGATCTGCTTTCCGGTTTCATAATCCAGCGCGCCGGTGGGCTCATCACAAAGCAGGATATCCGCATTTCCCGCCAGAGCTCTGGCAATTGCCACTCTCTGCTGCTGTCCGCCGGACAGCTGGGAAGGATACTTATCCTTCTTTTCGGAAAGACCCAGGATATCCAGCATCTCGTCCACGATATTCGGATTGCTCTTTAGATCCGCGGTCAGCTTAACATTCTCCGGGACCGTAAGCTCTCCGATCAGATTGAAGGACTGAAACACGAACCCCACATGATGTCTTCGATAGGCGGTCAGCTTCTTGTCACTGAACTTCCCGATGTCCGTCCCCTGAAACAGAACCTCTCCTCCGGTGGGCACATCCATCCCGCCGAGCATGTTCAGGATCGTGGATTTCCCGCTGCCACTGCTTCCGAGGATTACCAGAAGCTCCCCCGCATAAACCGAAATATCCACACCGTCCAGGGCGTTTACGGCATTTTCGCCGCTACCGTATACCTTGTACAGACCATTCGTCTGCAATATGATTTCATTTGACGTTTTTCTTTCCATAACATCCTGTCCCCGAAAGAATATGCTTCCACCGATGAAACGGTTCCTTCAGCATCCCGATTCCAACGGACTTATTATACCATTTTAAGCCTGTGTACTCAATCAGTCATCAACTATGTTTACTTTTTTCACGAAATATTAAGAAAAAATGTAAGGAAACAGTAGCACAGGGCCCATGGAACGTGATATGATTAAGGTGAAATTTTGGGCGATTCCCGTGTCCAAAAATGTAATAAAACCATATCAATTTATGATCAAAATGAAGAAGGAGGTATTAATCGGATGAAGCAAAAGACCATGCGGAAGAAAAAAGCAGGCAGATTCCTCACTCTGGTTCTTGCTGTTGCCATGTCATTATCCTTAAGCGGAACACCGGTTTTTGCCGCTCCTGCAGGTGATGATATCGTAGTCCAAAATGAGGGTGGCGAAGGCGATCCGGTCGAAATGGACGACGTCTTTAGTGAGAGCCTTCAGCAGATCATGGAAGACCTGAAGGTGCTGCTTGCTGATGTTCAGGATTATATCGACACTCTGGTACCGGAGCTGTCCGAACGTATCAGTGAGAAGATTGCCGAAGCAAAGGAAGCCGCAGAGGAGTTCGTTGCCGATGCCAAGGAGAAGGCTGAGCAGCTTCCGGCCGACACCAAAGAAAAGGCTGAACAGTTCATTGCAGATGCCAAGGAAAAGGGCGAACAGCTCGTAACGGCAGTTAAGGAGAAGAGCGAAGCACTTCTGGAGAAAGCAAAAGAGACCGCGGAACAGCTGAAGCAGTCCCTGACAGAAGCTAAGGAAAAGGCTGAGGAGTTCATCGCCAATGCAAAGGCAGCTGCTGCTGAGAAGTATGCTCAGGCGAAGGAAGCCGCAGAAAAGATCATTGCAGACGTAAAGGATAAGTCACCCGAGGTAATCGAAAAGGCAAAGGAAGCCGCAGAGAAGGTTCTTGCAGAAGCAAAGGAAGCCGGTGAGAAGCTTCTTACCGCTGCAAAGGAAAAGGCTGCTGGGCTTATCGCAACCGTAAAGGAAAAGGTTCCCGCGAAGATCGAAGAAGTTAAGGAAGTGATCGGAAAGCTGATTGAAGAAGCCAAGAAGCTGATCGTCCTGAAGGACCCGGTAGTGGAAAGCGATAACGATACGGAGCCGGTATGCATCATATCAACCATCTCCCAGTGGAAGAAGTATTCCAAGGGCTGGAGATACGAGATGCCCGATGAGTCCTATCCGCAGAACGCCTGGATGAAGATCGACGGCAAGTGGTACTTCTTTGACGAAGACGGCTACATGGAAGAAAACGCTTACCGCGAGGGCTACTATCTTAAGAAGAACGGTGCATGGGACGGCGTAAACAAGAAAGCAGGCTGGAGAAAGACCTCCACAGGCTGGTGGTACAGCCTTCCGGATGGCTCCTGGCTGGCTAAGACCTGGAAGAAGATCGACGGTAAGTGGTATTACTTCCACGCTGACGGATATATCGCAGAGTGTGAGTATGTAGACGGATACTATATCGGAAAAGACGGCGCATGGGACGGCAGCAAGAAGGCTTCCTGGAAGCAGGATTCCAACGGCTGGTACTACAGCGACACATCCGGATGGTATGCTAAGAACCGGACTCTCGTGATCGACGGAAAGAGCTACACCTTTGATGCAAAGGGATATTGCGTAAATCCGTAAACACAGTTAAGTATCAATAAAAACGAACCGCAGAAGGCTGACACCTTCTGCGGTTCATTTTTATTGCATCATCATTTGTCACGTATCACACACTGATAAAATGAAGCTCCTTATTCAGGATGCCCAGACGATTCACTGCCCACTCATACTGACTCATATACTCCCCTTCGTACCGGGCTATGGCATCCGGATCCCGGTCCAGCGCCATATAGTAGTCACAGGGGATTATTTCCGGGATCAGCGCATAGGAATCCCGGCTCTGGGTAAAGATATCTCCGTAGCCCAGTTCCTCCAGTTTCTGCCTTAGCTCATATACGATCTGAGCGAAATACTTCCGCTGCTTCTGATCATCCGATACATCATCCTTCCACAGAATGGCGCGGAGCTCGGCGTTGGTCGAGGTAGACCCCTTCCGGTCAACCAGATAGGCAAAGAGCTCCTTTACCTTCGCACGGCTGAACCGGACAACCTCTCCGTCCAGGAAGACCTCGAAATTCCCGAAGCACCGGACATAGAGCCCCTTCTGCCTCGTCTGCACCGGGTTCCGGAGGTGCGTAAGCGCATTCTTCAGATCCTCCGCCATGGCAGGCTTCAGGATATAATCACTGACATAAAGCTTCATGGCATCCAGTGCGTAGTTCGGATACGCCGTCACCATAACGATATTCAGCATGGGGCGGATCTGCTTCATCTTCTTTGCCAGACTGAGACCGTCCCGTTCCGGCATATGAATATCCAGGAATACCACATCATACTCCCGCTCCCTGCAAAGAGCGAGTGCCGTGTCCACCTCATCCGCACTGTCAATCCCAGCTTCCGGAACCACCTTGCCGAGGGCCCTCTCCAGGTCTCACAGTGCCGTCCATTCATCATCCACGATCAGAATCTTCATTTACTGTACCTCTTTATTCATCGATTCCGCTTACGCCACGGGAATCAGGATCCGGGCCAGGGTTCCCTTCCCGGCTTCACTTTCAATCTCCAGCACCCCGTCACACATCATCCGAAGGCGTTCCCTCAGGTTGTTGATGCCTATATGGGACCGGTCATCCCCGGAAGCGGTTGCCTCTTCCCGAAAGCCGGTACCGTCATCCTCCACCTCGATCACATGTGTCCTGTCCTTCTGGAAGCACCGGATCTACAGGGTTCCCCTGCCCCCCTTATTCTCACGTATCCCGTGCTGAACCGCATTTTCCACCAGTGTCTGGATGGAGAAGGAAGGAAGCATGAAGTCACTGTCCCGGATCTCCCGGATCACCGTCAGCTTCTCGCCGAAGCGCTCCTTTGCCAGGTAGAGATAGTTCTCTACCGTATTCAGCTCCTGAGTCACAGGGATGCACTCCGTCTCCGACAGCACGTCGATACTGCTGCGGAGGAACTTCGTAAAGTGATTCAGCGCCTCCTCCGCCTTCTCCGGCTCATCCAGACAGGCCCGGATGGCAGTAAGGCTGTTAAAGATAAAATGGGGCCGCACCTCTGCCATGAGGATCTCTGCCTTCAGCTTCTCATTTTCCGCCTCCTGCTTATAGAACCGCTCCGTCTGATCCATAAGGTTGAAGGTCAGCATGAAAGAGGCTGCCATGGCAGATCCGAGGACGATCACATAGACTCCGTAGAACAGCATCTGGAGCAACATGGCGATCATTGGCAGGATCAGATAGATGGCAAACGCAAACCACTGCTTCTCCGAGAGCCGCTTCCGATAGCGGATGAGGCCGATCAGGTTTACGAGCATAAGAAGCACCGGCGGGATCAGAAGCACGGGATACCAGGGTCCGCGCTGATAATTCCCTCCGGCATCATAGTAATAGATCTCCGTTGTAAACTGGGTAAAGATCAGAAGCCCCATATAGACGATCCACAGAACAAGGGACGTGATGAACAGGGGATGCCTCTTTCGTTCCATGCCACAGGATTCCAGCAGGAATCCCGAAAGCAGCAGCATGAGGACGGAGGAAAATGCCGATTCCAGAAAAAGGGCCAACCGTGATATCAGCACGGTATTCGGGTTTCCTTCCGTCAGCTGCCCCAGAATATCCATGCCGATATACGCGATCAGACAGGAGAAAAGCAGAAGGAAAAACTTCTTGGTTTTCTTTGCGTAACGAAAGCCGACACAAACCTGGATCAGACCAAGTCCACTGATCACAAGACCTGATATTGCAATGATCAGGTTTGTATTTACTTCTCTTCCATCCATACAGGGGGTTCCTCCGCCATGCCGCCGGCATGTATCTTTCGTCTTAACTTTACTGCTCCGAGTGCTCCCGGATCAGCCGTGCCATGGTCTCATACAGGCGCTCGGGTTCCACCGGCTTGGAGAGATGTGCATTCATACCGGCCTGCAGGGACCGCTCCACATCCTCATCAAAAACGTTGGCCGTCATGGCAATGATCGGAATAGTTTTCGTATCCGGCTCGATACCTATGGTACGAAGCCATCCTGAGCCCATAGGGCAAAGAATCTCTAGCTTTCTTCGTACCTGCGGATCCCTTCTGCCGTTTTTGCATACATTTCCGAAATGGCAGCGATCCGCGCCTTCACCTCATCATCCGACATGGTGCGGGGATTTCCGGGACGGTACTCCTCTGCGATCTCGGAAGCAGCCACAGAAAGGGAGGTGAGTCCCAGATTCGCGCAGACCCCCTTCATGGCATGGGCCTTTTCAAAAAGCTCCGTCGCATCCATACCGTTTCCTGCTTCGATCAGTCCTTCCACCACGCCGTTGGCCATAAGCTTTCGGATATGCTTATCCACCAGCTTCTCCACCCGGAGAACCCGGATTGCCTGATCATAGTCACCGTCAATTGCCGCATATAATTCCTGAAGTGTCATTTCCTCTTCTCCTTCCTCGTCTTCGCGATCCAATCACGAAGGGTTTCGTATAAAAAATCAGAATCAATCGGCTTTACCAGATCCCACGTCCTTTCTCCCAGTTCTTTCTTCCTTTGATAAAACGGGCATAGAGAATAAAGCCAACGATGTTCACCACCATCAGCAGGAAGTACCGGTTGGAACCACGACGGGCGTTATGCAGTTTTTCTTCCTTCGAGCCATCGTCGAGGGTGGTGTTTTTCTCTTCCATATTCTTCCTGTTCGAGTGGATGGATCCTTCACCGCCTGTGGCGGTTCAGAATGACAGATGGGCGTCATTCTGAGCGAAGCGAAGAATCCTGTTCGAGTGGATGGATCCTTCACCGCCTGTGGCGGTTCAGAATGACAGGTTAATGTCTCATATCCTGCAGCACCGGGAACTTCGCCCGGAAGTCCTCGGTATCATCGTTAAATTCATAGCGGAGCACTCCCGCCTCCCCCGTAAGGGACTGCACTACCTGTCCGTCCGGGCGGATGATGCAGCTGTCGCCGGAGTAGTACTGCCCTGCCATATGTCCGGCACAGTTTACGGCGAAGATATAGATTCATAGTCACTGGATTTACCCCCTTATACTTGCGCTGCTGCCGTTGTCCCATCGGGACAACAATACCCATCAGTCCAAGGCCTGCCATAGTATCCATGTAAATCATGTGCCCCACAGGGACACAAGAATCATTTCAC